>QQUD01000100.1 GCA_008501785.1 Chloroflexota bacterium | reverse complement strand
CCGTGCAAATTCAGTCAGCGTTCCTTTCAGGTCAGCCATTGAAATATCGTGACCCACAGCCAACCCTTCTACTTGAGTGAACTGGATGCTGGAGCGTGTCGTGATTTGCTCGTTGCGATAGCACATTCCCGGTAAGATGACGCGTACTGGGTCTGGATGATATTCACGCATGGCGCGAATTTGACCTGAACTGGTGTGCGTGCGCAAAATCACATCTGGGTTTTCGGTGTAAAAGCTGTCTTGCATTTCCCGTGCAGGATGGTGCGGCGGGAAGTTGAGCAGCTCGAAGTTGAATGCATCTGTTTCAACATCGGGGCTGCGGTAAATTTGGAAGCCCATATCACCAAAGATACGATAAATGTCGCGTAATGTTTGGGTCATGATGTGTAGACGACCTTGCGGTAACGGCCGTCCTGGCAGCGTCACATCAATTGCCGACGAAGCGATCTGACTTTCCATCTCAACTGCTTTTAGTTCAGACAGCCGTGCCTGATAAGCTGCTTCTAGTTTATTTTTAACGACATTGATTCGTTTGCCAAAGACAGGGCGCTCTTCTTTGCTGAGTTGGCCGACCTGGCGGGTCATCAAATAGATGCTCCCTTTGCGGCCTAGCGTGTCTTTGTACCATGTGTCGAGAACGGCCGTTCCGTCAGCCTCTTGTAAAGCGTTCAATGAATCTGTGTAAAGTTGTTCTAATTGTTCCAGCATTTCTCATCTTCCTGAGTCAATTTGAGGCGGGTTATTGATCTGCCTGTTACAGTTCGGGAGAAATCCCTAACATTTTTCGACAAACAACTTCCCGAACTGTTAAAGTATTGCGTTTGAAGTATTAACTAGATTTGCACTTCAAAGAGCAATACTATCACGAGTGGGAAGCATATCATTACCCGCCTGATGATGCCAATCAAAATAAAAAAGACGCGGTGTTGGCCGCGTCTTTCCAGAATTCGAGTCGTTTTGTTCTAGCTTTCACTCAAACAGAACGAACCTCCCTCGCAAACACGGCGCTGGTGGTGTCCGTAAAAAAGAAAAAGCTAAAAAATCGGGTCATTTTCATGATGGGCGCATCATAACATCATGAATAAATCGTGTCAAATGCTGGCGGAGCACGATTCAGGTAATCGAGACTTTGTTGTCTGCAATCGCAGATAATCTAGAAAATACAGGAACGATTGAGATTGGTTATCTGCCGTATACGCCAGCATTTGGCATGATATTAATTGATCCAGAAACAGAAGATGGTGTCGGTATTTTTGAGATTTATCATCATAAGTCAACTGAACGCAATGCAACATTTACCGTTTCGGCTGTTGAAGATGAACAATGGTATCCATTTTTTCAACAACAATATGAGCTTTTATGGGGATGTTGCCGGGTTAAACAAAAAACGCTTAAATTTGTAATCGTAGTTTGCCCGCTTCAATCGCTTCATACCCCAACAGTAGCTGTTCACGCTGCAATTCATTGAGAGGAACCCAATCTGGTTGAATAGCACTTTCAATTTCGGTAAGCGTAGCAACCGTGGCCGCAGGACGGTCCAGCGCATAAAAAAGCATCGTTAAATGCCATGCCTGTCCTTCTTTATCAATCCGGTATTTTTCTTCAACATGGAGCAGTGGTCCCAGCTTTGGTGTCATGCCTGTGACGTCGCGGAAGAAATGGCGAACGGCTTGGGTTGGCGGTTCGTGTGGCTGCAAGATGCCGCCGGGGGGATGCCATAAATCCACATCTGCATCACGAATGAGCAAAACTTGCTGATTTTCAATAAAAATACCGTAAACAGCGGGACGAAATATGAGAGAATCTGCGGGAACAGGTACGGGCGACCCGTCAGGATCGTAACAAATGATTTGTTTCATGGCACTTTACGCCATGTTTTGTTCCATTGTTGGAACTGGCGTTAATTCAGCACGTAGTTCGGGGATTTGATCGGCCAATGTGCCCAGTACACCATTAATAAAGCGTGGTGCGCTGTCGGAGCCATATGTTTTTGCCAACTCGACGGCTTCGTTAATGGCAACTTTGACTGGTGTTCCCCCATCTACTAAAAATTCAAAAATAGCAATGCGTAAAATATTGCGATCAATAACCGCCATCTGTTCTAAGGGCCACTCGGGTGCATAGCGGGATATAAGTATGTCCATGTCTTCTTGGTGGGCAATGACACCCCGAATGAGGTGTGAGGCAAATTCAACGCCAGAACTTTCCATTGGCTGATCTTGCAAACGATGCTGCAAAATCTCGCCGGGTTGATGCTTGGCGATGTCATACTCGTAAAGAGTTTCGAGGGTGACGCGGCGGGCGCGACGTCTAGTTTTCATAATGGCTCACGCTGCTCGCTTTTTCAAATATAATTTGGCAAAGAACAGTTTTTAAATGCATTGGCTTATACCGTTAACTACGAAACCATTGTATCACATAATTGCGAATTTGTTGGTCACGTTTTAGTTAGCCTCTCCTTGGGCATAAACAACATCTTCAACATGAATATTGACGCCAGTGACTGGGATGCCGACCATGGTGTTGATGGCTTCTAAAACGGCCGTTTGTAACTTCTGACTCGCTTCCATAATATTCACATCCGGGTTCATTATAACGTAAATGTCAAACGTCACCTTGTCTTCCACCAGATGCAAAACAACCCCATTGTGGCGAGTCGCACGTCGAAACAGGCGGGCGGCATCTGCCGGAATCGTCGCCATTTTGGAGACACCATCTACCCGCAAAGCTGCATAATGCGCAATCGTGGCTAATACCTCTGGTGCCACTTCGATCCGACCCACACTTTCGTTTTCACTCATCATCTTGCTCCCAATTACATGGCAATGCCGCCATCTACATTAATGACTTGACCCGTAATGTAGGCGGCTTTATCTGAAGCGAGGAAGGAAACCAGATAAGCAACCTCTGGTAGTTCCCCCCAGCGACCCAATGGAATGATACTCTTTGATTGTTCGATAACGTCATCGCCTAGCACAGTGGTTAACGCGGTCGGGAAGAATCCAGGTGCGATGGCGTTTACGGTAATCTTGCGTGAAGCGACTTCACGGGCCATCGACTTGGTGAAGCCCAGAATGCCAGCTTTTGACGCAGCATAATTTGTTTGCCCAGCTTGCCCAATCACACCGACGACGGAAGCGATATTGATGATGCGTCCACCTTTTTTGCGGCGCAGCATCGGACGGGCGGCTGCTTTACAGCAGTTAAAGACACTTTTGAGATTGGTGTCAATCACGGTGTCCCAATCAGCTTCCTTCATTGTCATCAAGAGGGTGTCGCGGGTTGTGCCTGCGTTATTTACCAGGATGTCGATATGTCCGTAAGTGGAAATGGCTGTTTTGATCAGCGCTTGTGCCGCATCGAAGTCGGCGACATTGGCTTGAACGGCCGTTGCTTCCCCACCATTTTCTCGAATCGCAGCAACCACTTCTTCAGCCGCATCAGCACTGGCGTTGTAGTTAATCACTACTTTTGCGCCATGCGATGCCAACTCTTCCGCAATTGCACGCCCAATTCCACGAGAGGCTCCCGTGACTACAGCTACTTTATCTGTTAATGACAATCCACATCCCTCCAAAAGATATATTTGTTAATTGGTATATTGGTGTATTGGTATATTAGTCGAACTAATATACCAATACACCAATATTCTAATATACCTTAATCATCAATTTTAAATTTTACCCGCTTACTCTTGCGATTTATTCGTTTCACCAAACTCAACAATACCTCACCTGGTCCCACCTCAGCAAACGTATCCACACCTTGCGCCAGAAGATAGTTGATGGACGGTGTCCAGGCAACCGCTGAGGTTAATTGGGCTGTTAATTCTGTTCGAATTTCATCTGGTGTGGTTAGGGGGATAGCCTGTACGTTGCCAATAACTGGGATGGTTGGGGCGGTGATGGGGGTGTTGGCAACAGCTTCAGCAAATTCAGTCGCCGCTGAGGTCATTAAGTCAGAATGTGCGGCGATGGTGATTGGCAGTTTAACAACTTTTCGTGCGCCTGCTTCTTTGGCCAGCGTCATTGCTTTTTCCAAAGCAGATTCATCGCCAGAAATGACAACTTGCCCAGGGCAGTTATCGTTGGCGACTTGAAGGCGTGATTTGGTTAACTCACGTGCTTGAGCACAAACGGATTCAACAGTAGGAATGTCGAGCGCTAAAATGGCGGCCATTGCGCCCGGTTCACGTTCGCCTGCGGCTTTCATCAGCTCACCGCGTTTGCGTACAAGTTGTAATCCGTCGGCGAATGGAATGCTGTTCACGGCCGTTAACGCCGTCAGCTCCCCCAAACTATGTCCCGCCGCAAACGCAGGGTGTTCCCAACCAGCCAAATCCATTGCTTTCAGCATAGCTAAACTGGTGACAAACAGGGCAGGTTGTTGATTAATCGTGTCCGTTAAATCTGCTTCGGGGCCTGTAAAGCACAAAGTTGACAAGCTAAACCCTAACAGGTCATCTGCTTGCTCAAACAAGGCACGCGCTTCTGGAACTTGTGCAAACAGTTCCAACCCCATGCCCACTTTTTGTGAACCTTGACCGGGAAAAAGATATGCGGTACTCACGTGTTAAACTGCCAAGCTTACTACTGAAGCAAGCTTCAGTTTATGTAAGCAAAAAAAATGGCCGTCGGGTAAACGGCCGTTTCTTAAAACTAATCTTCGTTTCCTGGGAAAATCTGGCGGCCCCGGTAGGTGCCACACTCCAGGCAAACGTGGTGCGAACGCTTCATTGCGCCACATTCTGGACAACGAACTAGATGAAATGGTTTTAATGCGTGATGTGAACGACGGCGATCCCGACGTGCTTTTGAAATTCTTCTCTTTGGTAGAGCACCCATGACAAAATACCTCTCTGCTAAAAATATCTAATAAATGCAGCTTGCTGTTAAATGCAGCCTGCTGCATAGTAAATGTCCCAACAAAAAACAAGCGACGTTAGCAGCCGCGACTGGCAATTATAGCCGGTCAATCCTGGCTGTCAAGCACCATCTACATCGCCGGAAACAGGTTCTGCTGGTGGTGTTGATTCATCTTGCACTTTGTGCAAACCATTGCGTACCACATCGAGTGAGCGCAGCAAATCATCTTCCAACTTCACCAGCACTTCAACGACATACGCATCGGCATCATGGCGCAGCGCCTCGGCATCACGACGGCCGCGTTCCAAAATGTTGTCGGCACGCTGCTGCGCTGTGGACAGCACAGCATCTCGCTGCACCAACTCGGAAGCCTCTTTCTTTGCCAGTCCGCGAATTCGTTCTGCTTCCTCGTGTGCCTGTGCCAGAATCCGATCTTTTTCAGCCTCAATGCGGTTGGCGCGTTTAACTTCTTCCGGCACCGATACACGCATCTGGTCTATAATGCTGAAAATACGATCTTCATGCACCAGCAAATAAGCACTCAGTGGAAACCGATAGCTGTCATTTAGGGTCTGTTCCAATCGATCAACCAGATGTTGAATGTCCATAAGTCTGTCCTGAAAAACGTAGGACAAAACGCTGTTTTGTCCAAGGTGTAGGATTACGCCATGTCAAGCGCGGTCAAGACAGCGTCTTGACCTACGAATACGACGGAATTTCATTCGTCGTGGTGCCGTCCAGCGGCATGTTTATCTGCCCTAAAGATGCGTTTACCAATAAAAGTTGCATCTAAATTATAGTGACAAACTAGTTAATCACGCAACGGCACTGGCGGCTGATAGTTTCCGTTGCCACCGCCGTTAAATTCTGCGTAAAGTGCCTTGGCTACATTGGGAGGCACCATACTGCTCACATCGCCACCTAAAGAGGCGATTTCGCGCACAGTTGTGCCGCTTAAAAACATATGCTCTTCACGCGTCATAAAGCTAATGGTTTCAATTTCTGAAGCCAATCGCTGATTTGCTAAAGCCAGCCGGAATTCAAATTCAAAATCGGAAAAAACACGCATTCCACGCACCATCACTTGCGCACCAACTTCACGCGCAAATTCAACGGTTAAGCCACCATATCGCTGCACCTTGATGTTTGGTGCATCCCCTAATGATTCCAAAATCATATCTACGCGATCCGCAACAGGGAATATGATCGATTTGGTGGGATGATTATGGTCGTAGACGCCGACAATTAGCTCATCAAAGATGGCAGATGCACGGCTCATTAAATCAAGATGTCCATAGTGGACTGGGTCAAATGTGGCTGCGTATAAAGCTCGTTTCAATAGATTTCTCCATAAGAAGCTAATCGCTGTTAGCTTTTAGCCATTAGCTAACGTCTCCGGCGGATTGCCAGAATTTTGATACTTGATTGCGCAAGGCATCATGTTCTGGTTTCTCCAGCATTGGATCGTCATCGATGATTTGCCTTGCTTCTTTTTGGGTGAGTTCTAGCATCTCCATATCGAGTAAAGATGCCATTTTTATTTCAGGTAGTCCGCTTTGACGACGCCCAAAGAATTCGCCAGGACCCCGTATTTCTAAATCTTTTTCGGCTAACACGAAGCCGTCGTTGGATTGTTCGAGGGCGGTGAGGCGTTGTTCGGAAACGGCCGTTTCGCCATCTGCCACCAACAAACAGTAAGATTGGTGTGTGCCACGCCCAACACGCCCCCGGAATTGATGCAATTGTGCCAACCCGAAGCGATTAGCACCATCTACCAGCATGACTGTGCTGTTTGGTACATCAACACCTACTTCAATGACCGATGTCGAGACCAAAATATTGGTTTCCCCATCGTAAAACGCACGCATGGCCGCTTCTTTTTCATCCGATTTGAGCCGTCCATGAATAAGGCCCAGCTTCAAATTGGGGAAAACTTCTTTTTGCAGCCGTTCAAATTCGGCAACGGCCGCTTTTGCATCGATCTTGTCTGACTCTTCAACCAGCGGATAGATGATAAATGCCTGCCGCCCTTGTTCAATTTGAGTACGGATGAAGGAGTAGCCGCGTTCTCGCTCACGGGTTTGCAGCCATTTTGTTTTGATTTCCTGGCGACCGGGCGGCATTTCGTCCAAAATCGACAGGTCCAAATCGCCATACAGCGACAGCGCCAATGTGCGCGGAATTGGTGTGGCTGACATGACCAAAATATGTGGTGTCAGGCTGCTGCCATCTTCGGCTTGTGGCCCTTTATCTCGCAGGGCTTGGCGTTGATCAACACCAAACCGATGCTGCTCGTCGATGACGGCCAGTGCCAACTGTTTGAAGGATACCACATCTTGAATGAGCGCATGTGTGCCAATGGCAATGTCAATCGCGCCGGTTTCTAAATCTGTGTAAATTTGTGCTTTTTCGGTAGCGGGGGTGCTGCCGGTTAGCAAACGAATTTCAACCCCCAATGGGCTGAGCAGCTTGTGCAATCCTTGATAATGTTGTTCTGCCAGGATTTCGGTTGGTGCCATGAGTGCGGCTTGTTTGCCAGCTCTTGCGGTCAGCAGTAAGGCTGCTGCTGCGACAACTGTTTTTCCCGAGCCAACATCTCCTTGCAGCAGTCGATTCATGGGGAGTTGGCTGCTCATGTCAGTAGAAATTTCGTTAATGACGCGCTTTTGCGCCTTTGTCAGGTCGAAAGGCAGTGCGTTTTGTAAACGAATAATTTCAGCTTCGCTGTGTGGCACTGGGATGCCCGGCTGTGCTTGCCAATCGTGTCGCTGACTTTGCATGCCTAGTTGCAGCAAAAATAGTTCGTCGAATACGAGGCGACGGCGGGCGTGGTGCAGCGTTTCTTGACTTTCGGGGAAATGTGTTTGTGTCAGCGCTTGCGGTAGGCTGTACAGTTTGTTGCGGCGGCGAATGCCGTCTGGCAGCGGTTCTGGCGTGTGTTTGGCGAAGCGGTTAACGGCCGTTCGCATAATATCGCGCAGCCGGTTGCTGTTCAGTCCTTGCGTCAGCGGGTAAATGGGCACAATGCGGCGGGTACGCAGCGGCTCAATTTCCAATGGTTCCCATTCAGGCGAATTAAAAACCGGACGACCCAGATATTGGTCCACTTTACCACTAAGAACGATCTGCATGCCAGCTTTGAGCTTGTCAGCCAGCCATTGTTGATTAAACCAGGTTGCCTGCACTTTACCTGTGCCATCGCTGATAACAGATTGCACAACAATTTGATTGGTGCGGGATCGGCGTGCGCGTGTTTCCCAAATCGTGCCAATAATCGTGACTTGATCGCCATACTTTAGCTGCTGAATGGGTTTCATCAACGTGTAATCGTCGTAGCGGCGGGGAAAGATATACAACAAATCCCAGATGGTGGTTGCGCCCAATTTCTCAAGCAGTTGGGATAACTTGGGTCCTACACCTTTGATGGCGGTTACGGGCTGCGAGAGTGCTTCTGGATCAGGATCGGCCGGTTCTGTGCCAAACCGTGGTGGTTTATCCCATTTATTGGGGCGTCTCGGTTTTTGCGGCGGAGGTGATTGGCTGACTTCTTGTTTCTGCCGGGGTCTTTCTCTTTCATCTGTGCGTTCGCGCTGCTTTTGTGGGGCAGCTCTTGACCCGGAGCGGGCAGGCTTGGGGGGAGTTTTCTTTTTTACCGGAGGCGGCATAGCTAAAGGACCCAGCCGTTCTTCCCTCTTTTTCAAATTGTCGAGCAATGAATTGATTTCTTTGGCGCGGGCTTCATTGCCGGGTAAACGGCCGTAATTCACCAACACCTCTGCAATTTGCTCAACCAATGCCCGATCAATCTCGTCAACTGCTTCTTCTCGGGCTTGATCAACCCAATAATTTGCATATTGACTGATCCCCCCGACAACGGCATTGTTTTGATACCCTTTGCTGCTTTCCAGGTTAAGTACTTGTTTTAATCTTTTAAATGATAGAGCCATAATTTTTATCGAGATTGGATTTAGTCGGGCCAATCCTTCCACTTTGTTTTTATTTATATAGGTTGATGCCGCTCAAGACACTGCACCAATGCAGGCAAATCCAACCGCATCTAATCCTAAATGGGTGCCTACCGCTGGGCCGATTGGCATAATTGGTAAGCTGCCTGCATTTGGAAAAGCAGCCATAGCCATCTCTTTTAGTTTGGCTGCCGCTTCAGGTGCGTTAACATGCGCTACTACAAACTTTTCAAAAGGGCCATAGCGAGCAACTTGATCAAGCATATATTGGAGGGCACGTTTTCGTGTGCGAACCTTTGCCAAAACAGAAATTGCGCCGTCTGAAATCATCATCACTGGCTTGATTTGCAAGAGCGTGCCGATGCCAAACTCTGCCCAGTTAACACGCCCACTGCGTCGCAGTGAATCTAAGGTATTGAGCATACCAAATAGGCGCGTGTTTGGCAGATGTACTGTTAAATAGTTGGTGATTTCAGCTAATGAGTTGCCTTTTGCAGCCATTTCAGCGGCCGTGATTACCAGTAATGCGGCACCCAGAGAAATTTGCTTTGTATCAAATACTGTCACCGGAACTGTTTCGACTGCATCTGCACCTAATCGCGCTGC
>QQUD01000350.1 GCA_008501785.1 Chloroflexota bacterium | reverse complement strand
CAGTTTATGTGAACGGCCGTTCCCATCCCCACACCCTCACTTTCGATCCAAATCTCCCCACCGTAAAACTCAACAATCAACCGCACCAGCGACAACCCAAGTCCAACCCCGGCGATTGTGCGGGAGTGTGATTTATCGGCGCGGTAAAAACGCTCAAACAGGTGTGGCAAATCTGCTGCGGCAATGCCTTGCCCGTTGTCGCGGATGATGTGGTGTAGTTTGTTATTTACGGCCGTTATTTGCCATTCGATTGTGCCGCCGGTTGGGGTGTATTTCAGGGCATTGTCCAGCAAATTGCGAAAAACGATTTGTAAATGACTTAAACTGGCTTCGATAATGGGGAGTTCTGCTGGTGCATCCAATGTCATTGTGATTTGTGATGTGTTTGCTTGGGTGGCAAGCTGCTGGATGAGTTGGCGGGCGAAGCGAGTTGGCTCAATTTGCTCGTGACCTACTTCCAATTGCCCTGCATCGAGTCGTGATACCATGATTAAATCTTGCACGAGATTGCCAAGCCGTTTCACTTCGTCGTCAATTTCGACGATGTATTGCTGTGCGGTGGCATCATCGACCAGATTGTCGCGCAGGGCTTCGCTGCGCAGCCGGATGGTGGTGAGTGGGGTGCGCAGTTCGTGGGAGGCGTTGCTGGCAAAGGTGCGCTGTTCTTCGATCATGGCTTCGACCTGGGCGGCCATGTGGTTAAAGGCGCGAGACAGTTGCCCAATTTCGTCTTGGCGGTTTTCGGGTAGGCGCTGTGAAAAGTTGCCTTCGGCGACTTGATTGGCGGCTTGTTGCAGATTGCCCAGTGGCCTTACCAGGGTGTTTGACAACCAAAGGGCGGCGATGGTGGCAACGGTTGTTACCCCCAACACACCCAATCCCAGCGTCAACCAGCGCTCCGATACCAAACTTTGTACTTCTGATAGAGGTGCAGCCAACTGCACAACCCCAATCAACTCATCATCCTCGGTGATGGGAGCGGCGGCGTAGACGATGTTGCTGCGGGTGTCGGTGCTGATTTGGCCGGAGCGAGCGGCGGTGACTTCAGCAGTTCCGGTTGGGCCAGATGTGTCGCCGCTGTTGTTGAGGAGGAAACGGCCGTTTCGATCATACAGCGTCACCTGCACATTACCCTGGCTGGCATACGTTTGCAGTGCGGCCAGCAGCGTTGCTTGACTGGTTTCACCTTCTCGAGCATGTTCCACTGGTTCCCGCAATGCTCGTGCTACTAAACTGGCCTGTTCGGTTAGCTGAGTGGTGAAATCTTCCACCGTCCCTGACGAAATTTGACCCCCGGCCATGATTGCCAGTGTTGTAAATCCAGCCAAAATCAAACCAGCAAACGTAATCAATAGACGCGTACGCAAACTTTTCATCAATTACCCTCCCCTACAGGATTGGTTTGTCATGGTGTGGTTCCATCTGTGGCGGCGAAGCGGTAGCCGGAGCCGCGCACAGTTTGGAGGAGGTGGGGTTTGCTGGGGTTGACTTCGATTTTTTCGCGCAGCCAGCGCATGTGAACGTCTAGTGTGCGTGTGTCGCCTAGCCAATCGGTTCCCCACACCTTGTCGAAAAATTCGGCACGGGTGATGACTTCACCGGGGCGGCTTAACAGCAAAACGAGCATTTCAAACTCTTTATGTCGCAGTTGCAGCTCTTCGCTTCCTTTATAGACACGGCGCGTGTTTAGCTCCATGCGAATGCTGCCAACTGTGAGTAAATCGTTGGCCTGGGATTGTTGCTGGTCAAGTTCGACTCGCCGCAGCAATGCACGGAGACGTGCAATCAGTTCGCGGGTGCTGAATGGTTTGGTGAGGTAATCATCGGCTCCAAGCTCTAATCCAAGAATACGGTCTACCTCATCACCAAGTGCGGTGAGCATTAGAATAGGAACCGTGCTTTTCTGGCGTAGTGTTTTGCATACTTCCCATCCATCCATTTCTGGCATCAAAATATCGAGCACTACAACATCGGGGTTTTCGGTGAGGGCTAAGTGGAGGCCATCACGACCGTTATGTGCCACCAACACCGCGTACCCTTTCTGCTGCAATGCATGAACGAGTGGGCCAGTAATCATTTTTTCGTCGTCAACTAATAATATCTTGGTCATAAATTGTAGCTGCGGTCGGTTTCTGATCGTGCCGCCTCGGCTGACTCGGTCAGGAGACCGGTCAGAGCATGTAAGAGTATTGTGGCACAGGTAACGGCCGTTATCAACGCCCATCACTAGATTTAAGGTGAATTTAACATTGTTTAGATTGGGTTTAACCCAAGGCCACGGTGAAATGGGTATGATGCGAGCATGACGTTGGGCAAGGTGCAAGGGGCAAGGGTCAAGGGGTAAGGAGGATTTTCTTCCTTGCAACCTGCACCTTGCACCTTGCAACCTAATAATTTCACATTTGGAGGTCTTATCATGAATCGTAAAAAAGGTATTTTGGCAGCAGGCACATTAACTGGATTGGTGTTGGTGACGATGTTGGCGTTGGGATTTGGGAGTTTGGGCGCTGAGAGTGGGGGAGGGGAAACGGCCACTTCGGCAGGCTCCGTGCAGGCCGTTACTGGTTCTGCTCCCACTATGATTGAACCGCCTGCCAACAACAGCGCCGATGCTGCTGTGCAGGCGTGGCAGGAGTATGCGACTGGCTTAGAGAACACAGTGAATACGATGCAGCAGCGTGAAGGTGACTATCAAACGCAGCTAGACACGGCAAATCAAACGATTATCAATCTGCAAGATCAGGTGAACAGTGCGAATGCTTCGGCTGCTTATGACGATGATGATCATGAGGAATATGAGCACGAAGAAGATGACGACGATGATTATGAAGAACATGAGCATGAGGAGCATGAAGAAGATGACGACTAGGCGCAGCAGTCGAAAACAACAGCAGTGGGGTGGGTTGCAGGCAGTGTTGGTAGTTGGTTCGTTGGTGGCGACGTTGGCGGGAACGCGGCTGTTATCTTTGCAGGAACCGGTGGAAACGGCCGTTTCTGCAGACGCAATGCAAACCGTTTCTGTACAAGAACCGACAGTTGTGATTGTTCCGACAGATTCGTCTCTGCTGCCACTGCCGCCAGATGGCGCACGAGGTGTGCAGGTTGAGCTGAAGCCAATTGCGCAAGCAGTAACGCCGGATATTCAGCCGGTGGCACGGGCGAGTTCGTCGCGATAAACAACAGCAGATTGAAGTAAACAACAGATTAGAAGAAAAATTTGTTGTTTACTCAAATCTGTTGTTGGCATTGAGGAATTATGAATACAAAAAATTGGCAGCAGCATTCATTTCGAGCAATGGGTAGTGAAATCAATTTGTGGCTGGAAACATTTCAGCCAACCATCGCACAAGCTGCATTTGAGCAAGTTGAATCGCTGCTTGCAGAAAATGAACAGGTGTTGAGTCGATTTCGCTCGGATAGTGAGCTGTCGGAGTTGAATGCACAAACAGGCCGGTGGCAACAGGTTTCGCCGTTATTGTGGGATGTGCTGTTGGTGGCGTTGGGGATGGCGGCGGTGACAAACGGCCGTTTTGACCCCACGATTCTTCATGCACTGGAAAGTGTCGGGTATGTGATGAGTTTTGAATTGTTGGAAACGGCCGTTTCTCACCCCACATTTTTAACCAGTACGTCAATAAATTGGACACATGTCCAGCTAGATGCGAAGCAACAGGCGGTGTGGCTGCCGCCCGGTGTGGGACTTGATTTTGGCGGCATTGCCAAGGGGTACACAGCACAGCAGGCTGTTGATCTGTTGAATGGCGTTGGTCCGTGTCTGGTGGATGCCGGGGGCGATTTGGTCGCCGGGGCTGCGCCGACTGGGTATTTAGGCTGGCCGGTTTCAATAGCGTCGCCCTGGATGCTGAGTGACGATTTGTTCCAATTGTGGCTGGCTGATGGGGCGATGGCGACGTCTGGCATTGATTATCGGCGGTGGGAGAGAAACGGCCGTTTGGCCCATCACATCATCGATCCAGCAACCAACCAGCCTGCTGACACAGATTTACTTACCGTCACGATACTGGCAGACAATGTGCAAGAAGCTGAGGTATGGGCAACGGCAGTTTTAGTCGCAGGCCAACAAGACGGCATTGACATGCTGCTCAACTCAGAGTTGGCCGGTTTACTCATTACTCAATCTGGCAACATGCTTGCAACACCGCAGATGGATTTTTATCTGCAAGCGAATTCCGGATCACATCATGTTTTTACGCAACGTTTTGAAGAGTTTTGTAAATACGGATAAATTTTTAGAAATCCGTATTCCTCCCTATCCATATCAAAAAATCATATCAGGAATTATTTTATGACATCTTTATCCAATCAATCATCTTCATCGAATCAGTTATCATCAATGATGACATTTTTATTTAGTTTAATTGTGGGCATGGTGGGCGGGACTGTTTTGTTGGGTGGGGTATGGGTTTTGTGGGGGAATACGGCCGTTTCCACCCACTTCATCCAATTATTAGGCATCACTGGAAAAACGGCGTGGCATCTGTCGCGCTCGGCGGGTACGGTAGCGTACTTGCTGTTGGCTGGCTCGACGGTGTGGGGTTTGCTGTTGAGCAGCAAGCTGATCAAAGAAGCTGTGCCAGCAGCGTTGGCCTTGGCGATGCACAATATTCTTTCATGGATTGCCATTGCTTTGACGGGTGTTCACGCGATTGCCCTGTTGTTTGACAGCTACTTTACCTACACCTTGTCGAGCATTGCCATTCCATTTTTGGGACCGTACCGGCCAGGATGGGTTGGTTTGGGCATTATTGGCTTTTACTTGATGTTTTTAGTGAGCATCAGCTTCAATTTTCGCAAGCAAATTGGGCAGAAGCGGTGGCGGCAGCTACATTACCTCAGCTTTTTTGCGTATGTGGGCGCAACCGTTCATGGCGTGATGGCTGGCACAGACACGGGTAATCTGGGGATGCAAGCGATGTATTGGGGCAGCGGTTTACTTGTGCTGTTCTTGACGAACTTTCGGCTGGTGGCTGGAAAGGTCAGGCGGTAATCATAATCATGTGGGATCTGAATGGAATTTGTATACGGCCGTTTTCTCCAAACCGATTCAGTTTCATGACAATTTCCTGAATGATGTTTTGCTGTACAGTTAGGGCAGCTTGGTTGAAGCCAGCATCCATTGGTGTCGCGCTGATATGACGTGGCACAAAGGAGGCTAGATCGGAGAATGGTAAGTTGAGTTGAGTCACTGTCATTTCAAATTGCCCGAGGCCTGCTTCTTTGATTAAGGTTTGGATGGTGTCGCTGTTGGTCAGGGCAAAGGCAGATTTCAAACCGGCTGCCGTGTCTGGCCCAATGTGTGTGGCAATGGCGTTGACAAGTATGTCAAAATAAGGGTTTTCTGTGATGTCACACCAAAGGCTGAAAGCAATACGGCCGTTTCTCTTTGCCACTCGTCCCATTTCCAACAAACTTTTTTGCTTGTCAGGTAAAAATTGCAGTGTTTGCGCACAGAGAACGACATCTACGCTGTCATTGGGCATAGGCAGCTGCATTGCAGATGCCTCGCGCCATTCAATTGGTGCCTCTTGCGTTGTTAACGAACGAGCCACTTCCAACATGCTAGAGTTCACATCAATACCAGTTACATGACCACGATCACCAATCATCTTGGCTGCATAGAGTGCAGCCGCGCCTGTTCCACAGCCAATATCTAACACCGATTCATTTTTTTTGGGAGCTGCAAAGTCCACTAATGCGTGAGCAAATGGACCAAGGATGGCTGGTGTCAGAATGGTTTGGTAACGTTTTGCTGATTTTGCGGCTAATTGCCATTGAGTTGAGGTTGTCATTTGCTTTTCCTTTAGATGAATTCGTGTTTAACGGTCGTGACAATGTGTGCCGGGGAATCGAATGCTACGCGGCCATTTGGGGTGAGAAACGGCCGTAATACCTTTTCCGCTTCCTGCAACAAAAGCGCATACTGGTCATCATCAATCATATCGGCCAGCACCCAGCCTTTGATGTCAGTAAACATCCAATCGTTGATTGATGCAAACCGAGCCGTTCCCACTTTTGTTATTATCGTCACATCCTCTATGTTTGAGTTGGTAAACAGTGTTTGCAAAGTTTGTTTGTTGCCAAGATTGAACGGAGCGCGTAAGCTATTGGCTGCTTCTTCACCAAACAGACGCAGTAACAAGCTCGTCATTGTAGCATAACCGGGTGTGTTGTCTAGAGAATCCCAAACAGCAACAGGGTTTTTCAGTAGTCGTGTTTTCATTGTCATTCCTGCGCAGGCAGGAATCCATCCTTGTCGAGTGCGAAGATGGATTCCCGCCTGCGCGGGAATGACAGCCTGACTACTGAAAAACCGTGCAAACAGCAACAGCGAGATGTCCACCGGGACGCAGCACACGCATCATTTCCTGCAATGCCTTAACTTGATCCTCAAAAAACATCAGCCCAAATTGCGAAACCACAGTATCGAAGTTGTTATCTTCAAATGGAAGCTGTTCAGCCACACTTTGCCGCCATTCAATTTGTGAAGCGCTGCGCCGTGCTACCTCTAACATGCCATCATTGACATCCAACCCCGTCACAAATCCAGTTGGTCCCACCAAATTGGCTGCAAATCGAGCCAAAACGCCCGTACCACAAGCCACGTCTAAGACGCGATGGCCAGGTTGAATCTTTGCTGCTGCAGCCACATGCTGCGGCCATTCACCAAACAGGGCTGGGATAAAAAATTCCTCGTAAATTTTGGCTGCACTGTTTACCACCTGACCTTTTTCGATATTGCTCATATTCATACTCCTTGTCGCTGTTAGCTGGGTTTTTTTCAGTAGTGCAAGAATAAGTTACCTTACAGTGACAGCACAAGTTCAAATTTTGAACTAGTTGTTGAGAGGGTATAACCTTTATCCTGTAGTTGAAATGTTGTAAAAGAGCAGCATGATTTGGCGACCAGCTAATTTGGAGAATCTCACATGTACAAATATGGACAATATTGCCCTATTGCTAAAGCTGTTGAAATTTTGGGAGATCGGTGGACTCTGTTGATTGTGCGCGATTTGCTGACGGGGACATGTCATTTCAACGAATTGGAGCGGGGATTGCCCGGTATTTCTCGTGGATTGTTGGCTGAACGGCTGCGGCGGCTGCAAGAAATGGGGATTGTGGTGAAGCGGGTGGGGGGAAACGGCCGTCATCGCACATCCTATCAACTCACCGAATCTGGCCGCGAACTGCAATCCGTTATTCAATCGCTGTTGGTGTGGGAGCTAAATGGGCGTTTGAGGAACCCGACGAAAAAGATTTAGACCCTTTACTGCTGTTGTGGTGGATGCGCGATCGGGTTTTAGTGGAAAAGCTTCCTCAAGAGCGCGTTGTTGTTCAGTTTGACTTTACCGGAGCTGTCAGTGAACGGTATTGGCTGTTGCTGACGTGTGACGATGTCTCTGTCTGCCTCACTTACCCCGGCTTTGAGCCTGATGTGCTGGTATCGGCCGATATTGCCACCTACTTTCAGGTCTGGCTGGGTCGCTGCGACTTTGCCGACGCACTTGGCAACCGCACAATTCAAGTTGACGCAATTCCAGCACTAGCAAACGCATTCCCAAATTGGTTTGCTTACAGCCTTGCTGCCCCAGCCGTCCGCACAGCACCAACCGGAAGCAGCTAGCACAGCAAAAAAGCCAAAGTTTGAGAAAATATACGTTCGGTCGCCTTTTTCCCTACCGGTTTTCAATTCATGCTTGACAAATGGTGGCTCATCTACTAAATTACTTATGCATTAGTAAATTAGGTATTGGGAAGTCAGATAGTCAAGTAGTCGAATTGTCGGGTAGTCAAGAAAGATTAGCATGACTACAAGACTAAAGACTATCAGACTAAAGACTCCCCGACTAAGGACTCACATGACTTTACGAGATCAGATGCGGAAGGGAAGTACGGAGATTTTGCTGCTGGCGCTGCTGGCAGATGAGCCAATGTATGGGTATCAAATCAGTCAAGAGTTGGCGAAGCGCAGCGGGGGATACTTCGATATGAAGGAAGGATTGCTGTATCCGACGCTGCACCGCATGCAAAAAGATGGCTTGTTGACGAGTGAATGGCGCAAGGCTGGGGCGGCTCGGCGGCGCAAATATTATGCCATTACCGCAACGGGTCATGAACAGTTGCAATCGCAGTCTGACGAATGGCAGGTGTTCATGCAAAAACTTCAGGAGATGATTGCGAATCAAGCATGAATGAGAAACATCAACAAGCCATTGATCTGATTTTGGTTGAGATTCGGGCGGAACTGGACCTAAGCAGTGAGACAGAAACGGAGCTGCTGGAAGAGATTCAAGGGCATTTGGAGGATGCGGTGGAAACGGCCACTTCGGCTGCGCTCAGTGCAGGCGTTTCCCACGGCCAAAACGTCGAAACTGCGCTACTCGATGTCGCCGAACGGTTTGGTGCGCGAGATGTGGGGCGTGCTTTGCAAGAGGTCCACGCTCCCTGGGAATCAGCCGACGCAATTATCGCCTGCATTATTCCCGTCGTCGCGGCTCTGATATTGCGCTGGATTGTGTTTGCACCAGACGGATCGGCCATCGGCTGGCAAGAAATACTCGTGCGGCCTGCCTTTTGGATTGTCGCCTTTGCCACTTTACTCGTACCCATGTTCCAATTCCAACGCTGGCAATATGCCCTGATCAGTTGGACATTCTTTTGGGCCATAACCGTTATTTTTATTGCATTACCAACGATACAAAACTGGTAAGAAGCTAGTCAGCTAGTCAGCTAGTCAGCGCGTCAGCTTTTTGGCTGAAATGCTGAAATGCTGAGTTGCTGAAATGCTTTTTCGGAGAAAACTATGAAAGACCTTGCAGTCATCGAAACAATTTTACGCAATAGACGATTCTTTTTTCATGAGATTCGGGATGGGATCGCGCTGCGCGAGAAGATGCGGGCGATGTTTGTGTCGAGCCTTATTTTTTTTGCGCTGTATGGCGCGGTAATGGGGTCAACCCACAGTTTGTGGCAGGCGCTCAGTTCGGCAGCCAAACTGCCGGTATTGTTTTTGGCGACGCTGCTGATATGTGCGCCGACGCTCTACTTTTTTAATGTGCTGTTTGGCTCGAACCAGAGTTTGACGCAAAATGTGGCGCTGATTTTGACGGCGATTACGGTTACGGCCGTTCTCCTTCTCTCCTTCGCGCCTATCAGCCTGTTTTTCTTGCTCACCACCAGCCAATACCAGTTCTTTAAACTGCTAAATGTTGTTATTTTTGCCGTTTCGGGCGTGATGGGGGTCGTCTTTCTCAGTCAGGGTATGAAAATTGTGGCAGACAATGGCACTGAAGGCGAAGGATCGCGGCGTTGGGTGCTGCGGCTGTGGATGTTTTTGTATGCGTTTGTGGGGAGTCAGTTGGCGTGGACAATACGGCCGTTTATCGGCGCTCCCAGCATTCCTTTCGACTTGTTCCGGCAGTTAGGCGGCAATTTCTATACC
>QQUD01000437.1 GCA_008501785.1 Chloroflexota bacterium | reverse complement strand
TGATATTTCGGCCCTTGCCAGCAAGAGTGCATTCAAAGTGTTTACCTCGTATGTGGCGGCTGGCAATCCGGTGAAGGCGCTTTGTGTGCCGGGATGTGGCAATTACAGCCGTAAAGATGTAAGTGATTTGGAAGAAATTGCTAAAAAAGCGGGGGCAAAAGGGTTGGCGACGATGGCCCTGGAACCTGATACTGGTGAAATGAAGGGTTTTATTACCAAGTTCTTTCAAGTTGACCAACTGGTGGAATTGACAGACCGGATGGGTGCGAAACCGGGCGACTTGCTGTTGTTTGCCAGTGATGAGAAGCGTGTGGTTTATGAAGTGCTGGGTACGCTGCGTGAAGAGATGGGGCGGCGTCTGGGCCTGAAAGACACGAATCAGATGTCGTTTTGTTGGGTGGTTGACTTCCCGCTGTTTGAAGAGGGCATGGAAGATGGGCACTATGCACCAAGCCACCACATGTTTACAGCGCCGAAGCGGGAGCACATTCCGCTGTTGGATACGGACCCTGGTGCTGTGCTGAGTGAGCAGTATGATCTGGTTTGTAATGGGTTTGAGGTTGCGGGTGGCAGTATTCGTATTCATGAACGGCCGTTACAGCGCAAAATCATGGAACTGATCGGCTTCTCATGGGAAGAGGCTGAAGATCAGTTCGGACATCTGCTAGAAGCGTTTGAATTTGGCGCACCGCCGCATGGTGGCATTGCCCCGGGCATTGACCGCATTATGGCGCTGATGGCCGGTGAGCCAAATATTCGTGAGGTAATGGCCTTCCCGAAGACGGCGCAAGCAACAGACTTGATGGCTGACGCACCTTCGTTTGTGGTGCAAAAGCAGTTGGATGAACTGCATATTACGTTGGCGATTAAGGAAGAGAAGAAGGAAGCGTAGGAGCTTTCAGCTTTCAGGTATCAGGTATCAGCTAGAGATTGGAGCGAGAGGTTTAGCCTCTCGCTTTTTTTGTATGGGAATGCTTGTATTACAGGATGAAGTATTTGAGAACGGCCGTTACATCTGCCACTTCCCTTGAATCTCCGAAGACGCAATTGTCAAAAAAGGTATTCGTTTTATACTTGGTCTAAATCTTGTTTTTGACAGATTTGGGAAGTTGATGTGATCAGTAAAAAGCGTTCAAAAAATTTCGGCTCAATAGGATTTCATGTGGCTGACACCAGATGTAGGGGCGCACCCTTGTGGTCGTCCTCGACTGGGCGGGTACAAGACCCGCCCCTACAATTGGCAAGTCCCCGCGAAATCCCAAAGAGCCAAAATTTTATGGTTCACGTAACGAGAAACAGGTATTGGTTGAATAATTTGTTGGTGAAAAACTTATGATCAAAACATTTGAAGAAGCGCGGCTGTTGGTTCGGGAGTTGAAGATTTGTACGATTTTCGAAAGTTCGAAAACTGAGCTGCCTTCGCTTTCGGAGCACATCGATTTACCAGAAAAGCAGGAAGGTGAGAAGGGGTGGGGGCAAAAGGTAACGGCCGTTTGGGATTGGAAGAATCGTCTGCCAGCAACGTTTCCCAATGAGATTTTCTATGGCAAAATCAAAGGGGGCATTGCGGTATTGATGACGATGGAATATCTGCGAGATGTCCATTTTGCAACGGCCTACAGGTGTGTCGATGAACTGAATTCATTGGCCGGGCATATTTTTGAGAAGATTCGAAATGAGCCTTGGGAGACGACGAGCCTTAGAAAAGAGGTGATTGAGGAACAGGGCTGTTCTAAAAGCCAGTTCGATACGGCGTTAAAGAATCTGCAGATTTCACTGAATATTGTTCGTTCAAACGATCCTAAAATCGAGCGAGATACGTGGTTGGCTTTTCAAGAGGTTTATCCGGACATTTGGGATTTGCATGGTGCGGAGGATTGAGCTTAATTGCAGTTGTCATTCCGAACGCAGTCTTCGGAGTGAGGAATCTTGCTTCGTGGCTGTTATTATTCCACTGCTTTAAAGCAAGATTCCTCGGCGGACCTCGGAATGACGGTTTGCTCGACAAATTGTTTTTGTTTTGCTAAAGAAAGAAGTCTTTGAGAACGGCCGTTACATCAGCCACAATCGAATGCCATTCAGCATCGGGTTCGCGGGTGATGTGCAAATCTTGGTCTTCAATGCGCAGCGTTTGAATCCCATCAATAACAGAAAGCGCCTGCGCAACCGGGGAGCCTTCCTCCATCGCTGCTAAAGAGTCGTATTCTTCAGCCGCTTGCTCTGCCAATGTAAGGTTCGTGTAGACACTCATTTGGGTGTCATCTTCACTTGTTTCAGTTTCAAATTCAAAATATTCAGACATAACAATCACGGATTTTACGAAATTATCGTATTTTGACCAGTTATCCCCTGAGCATTCCCCCTGCTGTGGCCGGTCTTCTGACCGCGCCACTCTTTTCCCCGATCTCCAGACCGATCTTTTTCCTCTCCTAATCACCACTCAATCCCCGTCAACTTCACATCTGATTCACCCGGCGGTTCCAACAAACAATGTGCCGACGACGAAACTCGCCACGCCACGTCACGCCTTCATGTACTAGCCTTTTGCGACGCGGGTTGTCATGAAAGTAGGCAACCTTCGACTGCCAAAACTTTTTTGTCCAAATTGTTTCTGGATGTCTGTTTTGCTGCCAAAACTGGCGTGATCTGTCTGTTCTCCTAATCCCGCACATCGCTTCACGAAACAGGTCTGGCATATGCTGGTCACAATAATTCAGCTAACTGGGATAAACTGCCGCATATCGCGCACAGAGCGTTGCAGCCTTGCTATGTCAAACGCCGCATCAAATGGAATCAGGTGAACATGGGTCGGCATGATCACGAAGGCATTGATGCGCAACGATTTATGCTGGTGGCAGTAGTTCGAACTGTTTGTCACAATTAGGCATGACTCTTCCGCAATAAACACTGGCAGCTATTCAATGACAGTAAACGTCAGAAAGTAAATGGCGGCTCCATTTTGAATTTGATACACTTCCATAATGCAATTCCTTCGGCACAAGATGGAATAACTGTAGCGATTTCAGTGAGAAATTGCTACCTTTAAACGCACGCTATGACAATGAAGAAAATGGCCGGAGGCCGAGGAAGGGGAGTGGCACGTTCAAGAGAACGGCCACAGCTCGAATAAATAGAAGACCGCGTCACAGCTGGGTTTTTCAAAATGCACAAACCTGAAATAAAAACAAAACTGATATTGATTGAAGGATTGCCAGGTTCTGGGAAAACGACGACGTGTAAATTTTTGGGGGCGCATTTTCTAGAACAAAATGTTGATTGCAGGTGGTATCTTGAAACGGATGATGTACATCCAATTGATTGCGATAGCATAAAACTAAAGGAATTATCAAATAAATTACCACCATTGTGGCGATCATTCGTTGAGCAAGTTCTGGACGAAGATTTTTTGGCAGTAATTGAAAGTCGCTTATGGCAGAATACGGCGCTCTTTATGTTTATGAGTGAATATCCAGTTGAAGAAATAGTTGAGTTGCATCAAACTGTTTGGAAAGAACTAGCTGATCTTGCGCCTTCATTAATTTATCTGCATCAACCTGATGTTGAGAAAGCAATGAAGCGACTTTTGCAGGAAAGAGATAGGAAATTAGTAGAAAAAGATATTCACTTCACCAGTAAATATCCTTGGTTTCAAAATCGTGGATTGAGTGATCTGGATGGGTGGATTGCGTTTTTTAATGAATGGCAAGCAGTCGCAGAGATTTTGTATAATGATTTTCCCTACAGAAAGAAAAGAATCAAAAATGCACATGAAGATTGGGTAGGCGCATATAAACAAATGATAAATTTTGTAAAGTTAGCCTAACCCTAACAGTGGCGTGTATATTTTGCAGGTCAAGGGTGGTTTAGATGAATTGCCGCTTTTCTGATGGGAACTTGTTTGGAGTGACTAACTTAAAGTGATCGTCATTTGTGATCGTGATCGTAATCGCAATCGGTTTCATTATCGATCACGATCACGAATGACGATTACGATTACGAGTGAGGACATGGTTCAATTACCTGGCGATCATCTTTACAATGACAACAACGGATATGTAACGTACAGGTGCGACGCACTTTCCCAAAGTAATGTGCCACGAAAATGCCATTTACAAGTGCGTTGCACCTCTGAGACTGAACGCTTACCAGGGTTTTTCAGTAGTCGTGTTTTCATTGTCATTCCTGCGCAGGCAGGAATCCATCCTTGTCGAGTGCGAAGATGGATTCCCGCCTGCGCGGGAATGACAGCCTGACTACTGAAAAACCGTGGAACGCTTACTAGTTTATGACCAAGTTGGGTATATAATACCCTCATGATCGCCTTCTACCTCACCCCCACCGCCATCAGCGACCTGACACTCCTCATTTTCGCCGCATACATTACAGGGTATTTACTATATTTAGTATGGCGGACGCGGCAAAAACGGCCGTTTCAAACCATCACCCTCACCCTTGCTTTCATCAGTGTCAGCGGCTACATCCTCCTCGATTTCCTCAACCAAACCCTTTACCCCGACCTCGCTTTCTGGTTTCTGCCCTTGCAAAGCGTCGTCATGACCTTTGGCATGGTTTGGCTGGTGCAATTTGCCTACCGCATGCCCCAGCTTTACCCCGAGTGGCGACGTGAAAGCCGAATCGTACTCGGTCTCATGCTGCTGCTCCCCTTGTGGGAAGTTGGTTATGCCATTTATCGTTACAATCGCCTTTTGGAAGGGTACATTATCTACCGTCCCTCTAACACTGATATTGCCCTGGTGATCATTTCCCTCTGGGTGGTGATCGTTCTGCTGCGCCAGTTGAGACGTGCCGACACGCAGCCACTCCCTATTTGGCGCAAATTCTGGCGACCACAGGGTCGCCCAGCCCGTGCTGCGCGAGATTTTATGTTGGTTTTCCTGCTGCCCGTGGTATTAACGGCCGTTCTCCTCATGCAAGGTAAAACCGATCTGGCAACGACAACAGCCAATATATTCCTCTCTTTGGGGTTATTATTTGCAATGCTGCTGTTTGCACTGGTTTATTTAAACTATCTGCCAGAGCAAACTACATTCATGTTCAGATTAAGCGCAATTACACTCGCCTTTTTTCTGGGTGTTCTGGGAACCGTCGGGCAAGCGATGACACCATCATTTGTCGCTGCCTATGATAACCCCAACCTGATTACCGCCCCCCAAACCCTGCGCTTTACCCCCAACGCAGAAGATGGTTATGATATTGATTCAATCCCTTATGATTACAGCCCCTTCGACGATACCCAGGACAAGACCTTCGACAATGCGCAATGGGGAGAGCGTCTGGTGTATGATGAGAAACAAATGCGCTTGCCGTTGGACTTTGAATTTCCTTTCTTCGACCAGCACTGGTCTGAGCTATTTGTAAGATGGAACGGAGGCGTGAACTTTGGACAGCCTCCATATATGCCCGACACATTATTCCGCTATGGATCAGCACCGTCCATTAATCTGCTGGCGGCAAATTTGGAAGCGGCAAATCTGCCACCGGCCAATCAGTCGCAAGCAACCAGCGGCGTCTATGCAAAGACGACCCCTGAACAAGTGACCCTCACCTGGTTTGAGATGCCAGAAAAAAATGCCTTTCAAAATCGGTATACGTTCCAACTCCGATTATATGCCGACGGCTCTTTTGAAATGACAATGGTAGACCTGCCTGCGCTTCCCCAGTTCGACATTCACAAGCGGTGGCATACAGTACGCCTGTTGGGTGTTTGGCCGGGGAAAACGGCCGTTTCATCTGAACATATCCGTTTCAACTCTGATCTGCCCTTTCGTGGCGGACCCGAAGGCGTTATCGAAGATTACCACCTTGATTTTCGGACAGCACTGCACCATTTTCTAACGCCGCTTTTCTGGCTAACGTTGTTCAGCGTCCTTCTCGTCTCCATAGGGCTGCCGCTGGCGTTCAGGCAAAATTTGGTCAAGCCATTGCACAATCTGCTGGCAGGCGTCAAACTGGTTAACAGCGGCAACCTGGACACCAACATTCCCGTGCAAGTTCAAGATGAATTCGGCTATTTAACCCACACATTCAATACGATGACGGCCGAATTAAACACACTAATCACCGATTTGGAAGGTCGCGTGTCAGATCGCACCGCACAGTTGGCCGACACCACCGCCTATCTGGACAATATCTTACGCAGTGCCACAGAATATGCGATCATCACCATTGATCATGAGCTATGCGTCACTTATTTTAATCCCATAGCCGAAACGTTATACGGGATGCCAGCCACAGACGTGCTGGGAAAATCGCTGTCCACCATCCCCTCTTTAGTGACAGATTCTGACCGATTTAGAGCGGGATTAAATCGCGTAAAAACGGTTGGCGCACATGAATATACCCGTGTGCAAGAAACGCCCCTTGGGACGCAGCATATCATCTCTCGTCTTTCTGGCATTTTTGATCAGCAGGGTGCGTTGATTGGCTACGCTCATTTCAGCCAGGACATTAGCAAGCGCGTGCATGCCGAAGCCCAATTGCTGACGCAGCAGCGAACCTTGTCTGCGCTAGAAGAACGTGAACGGATTGGCCGTGAACTGCACGACAGTATCGGGCAAGTGATGGGCTACCTCAATTTACAAATGCAGGCGGCTCGTGCTTTGCTGGCCGATGGTCGGCAAGAGGCTGTTGACAAACTGCTGGCACAATTAACCAGCGTCACGCAAAAATCGCATAATGATGTGCGCGAATTTATTTTGGGCATGAAAAAACCAGGCAGCACCCCCACCGATTTCTGGACGGCGTTGCAACTGTTGGCCGAGACCTTTGAGACGGAACAGCAAATTTCGGTACTACTCAGTCTGCCATCTCATGAACCGTCGTGGCTGGCTGCGCCCAACGACCTGCACCTGCTGCGCATTATTCAGGAAGCATTAGCCAATGTGCGTAAACATGCCGCCGCCACCCAGGTGCAAATCATTGCCACCCAAATCGCACCCGATAAAGCCCAATTCATCATCAGCGATAACGGCCGTGGCTTCGATCCGAAAAACCCCCAATCTTCCAATCCCTCAATCTCCCAATCTCCTTCTTCACCCCACTTTGGCCTTAACATCATGCGTGAACGGGCAATTGAGCTGGGCGGCAGTTTAGAAATCCGCAGTACGCCAGGGCAAGGAACGCAGGTGTTAATAACGATGGCAGTGCAGCCAGAAACTGAGGAAACAGCACCATCACAATTAACTGCTCCCCTACGTGTGCTGCTGGTTGATGACCATCCGCTCTTTATTGAAGGGTTAGCCAATATACTCAAAATCTATGGCATCACCGTGGTTGGTACAGCCAGCAACGGACTGGAAGCGCAAAAGTTGGCTCGCCAAACCCATCCCGATCTGATCGTGATGGACATCGAGATGCCAATTTGTGACGGTATTGAAGCCACGCAGCGTATTAAGGCAGAATTCCCCGACCAGCGCATTATCATGCTCACCGTCTCGGCCACAGACGACACCTTGTTTGCGGCATTGAAAGCGGGCGCATCTGGCTATCTGTTAAAGAATATGCAGGCAGAAGAGTTGTTTATGCTCATCGCGGGGATGGGCGACGGTGTGCCGCCCATCGCCCCCCAATTAGCGGGCAAGGTGATGGCCGAATTCCAGCGAGTGACGCGCCCTGAAGTGGAATTGAACAAACGGCAATGGGAAATTTTGCAGCTGGTTGCTAACGGCCGTTCCTACCGCGAAGTCGCCGCCCAACTGTATGTCAGCGAGCGCACCATCAAGCGCCACATGAGGCAAATTATGGACATCCTACACCTCGACAGCCGTGCCAAAGCAGAAGCCTACGCCCGTCGCCACTTACAAGATAAATCATAGGTCATGACCAAACCGTCATTCCCACCCTAATTCACAATTCACAATTCCAAGCTGACATTGTCAGCATTCACAATTCATTATTCCTTAGAACCCTCTTCCCACCTCCCATTCTCTCCAACAGTACCCATCTCCTATCCCCATTTTCCCAAGTAGTACCCCCTTCCTAATCCAAATAAAAAGTTGGCACTTTTGTGGCACTTCTGTCACTTTATCCTACCCCCTGTTTCGGTTTCAATACGCTTGTTGTAAGCAACAAATCTGCTTTCACCACAATGGAGTCAAGCCATATGGATATGGGAGCACAGCCTGTGTCAACAACAATTATTTTATACGGCCGTTCCCTCCTCTTAGACAGTGCAGAACGAACACTGCGGCAAAACGGCCGTTTCTCCATCCTGCGCCTATCATCTACCAGCCCCCCGGCGCAGCTAGACGACGTACCACCGGGTGTGATCATTTATGACCACACCCAGATTGACCCCACGGCCGTTTACCAACTGCTAACGGAGTACTCCGGCTGGCAGTTAGTGGGGCTGACGGCGGCAGGTGAGGAAGTGTTGATTATTAACAGTGAAAAGGGAAACGGCCGTTCTCTGGCCGATCTGATAGACATGATTCAGCGATAGGGTTTAGATTGGTTCAATCTTGAGAGGAGACACCACGCCGCTGCACGGCACCAGCAAATGAATGAAAATTTGTAGCCCGATTTGCCAAATCGGGCGGCGATTTGCCAAATCACCCTACATTTACATTGGAGGTAGTATGAAGTACGGCAAAGGATAGTAACAGGAGAAGGAACGGCCGTGACCCGGCCGATTTATTTGGCGATTAGAACAAAAGCGACGCGGAGCGTCTTGCCCAACATTCCACGCAAAGCGTGGAACGAGAAGAAGAGGCATATGATAGTCAATTATACGATCCCATTGAGGAAACGCTGGAGGGCTTAGATGATACCCAGGCTGCCATGGCAGAGATATTTGCCTCAGATTATTCGGGGGGAACGGCTTATATTACCCTGATATACCCTGAACTGAAAGATAAAACAGGCGAATAGTGGTTTAGGCAAATCCACCACTTGCTGTTCAATTAACCAATTAAATATAAGGAAACAACAATGAAAATATTTTCTTTCAACAAACAATCCCCCCCCCGCAGGCTGCCCATATTGCTTCTAATTTTGGTAGTCCTGTTGGCAACAGCATCTCTGATACGCTGGGCAGCTTCCCGAACGGTGGGGTAGTCACGTATACCGTAAACACACGGGTTGTGGGCAACTCAGTTTACAGTAACGCGGCTGAGGTTATTGCACCGGCTGGGGTCACTGATCCGGATCTAGCAAACAATAGGTCTGAGCAGGCTACACGCTACCTACTCCTTGTGCCACTTATTTTGAACAACGCTTCGATCACGCCTTCTCCATAATCAAGCAAGCGAGACGCATCTTATGAATTTTCAAAATTCAAATCGGTAATGGTAGGGGCTAGGCAATCGGGTGTGCGGTTGATAAAACAAATGGCCTTCAATCCGATTGCCTCGCCCGGATTGTTTGGTGGAGCCATGGGCTAATGTTGGAACAACTCGGCGTTGAATTAACGGCCGTTAATCACCTTTGTTATACATTTGTTGAAGATTTTGTATAATCAGTCTTTATCAAAAAGGAGGTTGGCAGAACGTGAG
>QQUD01000198.1 GCA_008501785.1 Chloroflexota bacterium | reverse complement strand
AAAATATTGTTGCTGTTAGCACTTGCAGAACAAACAAGTAGCAAAATTATCATATCTCGTGAATTGAATAATCTGAGACAGCATCTAATTAATCTGCAAAAAGCGGGAATAATAACTAAACAAGAGTCGGTTAATTTACCAGGATTACAAGTTAACTCGAAAACAACTTGGAAAATTATTCCACAAGCAATTGTTTGGTGGTTTATTGATGTATTTCTTCCCGAAAATCATGAATTGCAAAAGTACGATAGATGGTTCCCTAAAAAAATAGAGAAACCATGGCTAGGCAAAGAGCAGTGGAACAAGATGCTAGAAGTTCTATCTTAACGAGTTTCCTCAGAGGGGGTAACGGATGACTGACCTATTTAATCCCTATATTGCTGGTCCTACATTATTAAATGATCGTGGATTTTTT
This sequence comes from Chloroflexota bacterium, assembly GCA_008501785.1. The sequence continues at coordinate 9,118 of QQUD01000198.1, read as the reverse complement.
GGACGAACCCATTTAATGCGAGAGGTTAAAAACGATTTGCGCAATCCGGGCATTAATGCCATTGTGCTGTTTGGGCAGCGGCGAATTGGTAAATCGTCCTTTTTGCATAAGTTAAAGCGAACACTTGATCCTGCTCACTATTTCCCAATTTATTTTGAGCTTCAGGACATGGCAAAGATACCCCTTGGTCAAGTTTTGGCTGATCTTGCTGATGAAATTGCGGAAAAGGCCGACACGGATTGGCCTGATCGGGATTTAATGGATGATCAGGGTAATTTTTTTCGCCGTGAGTTCTTGCCTAAAATTCAAGAAACTTTAGATGAAAAGCAGCAGCTTGTGCTGTTGCTTGATGAATTTGATGTGCTGGAGCAGTTCCAAAAAGAACAACTGCCAGAAACTGCTGCTGCGAAATCTTTTTTTCCCTTCTTGCGTCGTTTGCTAAATGAAGAGGTGCAAATAAAATTTGTATTTGTTGTTGGTAGACAGGCCGAAGATTTAAACACAGATTTTGGCGCAACATTGAAAGGGGCCAGCACACATGAGGTGTGGGTATTCAGTGATGCACAAGGTGCTACTGATTTAGTCAACCAGGCAGAGAAAGATGGATCACTGCAATTTGCAGATGATACGGTTGATCAAATCTTGACTCTGACAAATAGACATCCATATCTCACGCAACTATTGTGCCAGCGTATTTGGGATAAAGCATATAATCGAGAGGCTGTTTCAGCCCCCCCTCCGATCATTACAGCACAAGATGTGGAAGATGCCATACCAGAAGCCCTTGCTAAGGGTAAGAGTGCAATTGAGTGGCTGTGGAATGGATTGACGCTGGCTGAACAAATATATTTAGTGGCATTTGCCAAGGAAGATGAACAGCGAAACACAACCCTGTCGGAAGATGACGTGATGCAGGTGATCACACAATATGCTGCTCGTTTGCGCACCAGTGAGGTGGAAAAAGCTTCTCAATATCTACTGAAACGGCGTGTGTTAGTGCAAACAGAAAAACCGGAGAAATATAAGTTTGCCATTGAGTTATTTCAACGATGGGTTTTACAAGAACAGCGTTTACAAGATTTAAAAGTTAGACTTGATGAAGTACACCCTGTTGCCAATGATTTATATCAGGCCGGTCGCAAATTATTGGCTGATCATCAACCTGAAAATGCAGTAACCCAATTTCGTAGTGCCTTGGAGCATAATTCCAATCACTACCGTGCGCGATTAGAATTGGGTGAAGCGCTGGTTTCCTTAAATCAGATCGATGCAGCGATTGAAAATCTTGAAAAAGCTTACGACCTCGATAAAAAAGAAACACGATATACATTGGCTCGTGTCCTTATTCAAAAAGCGAAGTTACAGGAAGAGATCGATGATGAGGATGGCGCTTTGTTAGCTGTGGAGAGGGCGCTCTCTATTTCACCTAATGAACAAGATGCTCGGGAAATTCGAAATGTGATTTTGCTGGGGCGTGCGGAAAAAGCACGGAAACAGTGTGAAGCTGCACAAAGGCGCGGCGATTTGCCCCAGGCACAAGTTGAATTAGAGATGGCCATATATGCTTATGAAGAAATTTCAGAAAGTGAAAAGGCGGATGTGCTGCGGCCGGAATTGCAAATATTAACATGGCAAAATGAGGCACACCGGGCAGAACAAGAAGGTGAGTGGGATATTGTAGAGCCGCTGTATAGAAATTTGCTGCGAGAATTTCCAGAGGATTCCCGTCAATCTCAGTGGGAGGACGCGCTTGATAAGGCATTGATCGAAGCTGATTCGGGTAAATACTTTGAGCGTGGGTTAATACATCTACAAAATGAAAATTGGATGGAAGCTCAGCGAGCTTTTAATCGTATTGGAACAAAAGACCCGAATTATAAAAAAGATGGCTATAGGGCTGGTCAAATGGCGATGTTGGCTCAATTAGAGCAACAGGCGTTTGAGCATTATCAAATGTTGCGCTGGCAAGATGGCATTGCAGCTTATCAAAATTTGTTGAGCCTATTCCGGGATGAATGGCCAGATCGCGTTCCAGCTTGGGATCGGTTGTTAACTGAATGTGATAATTGTTTGAAGTTGGAAAAGTTGTTTGATGATGGGTATCAAGATTTGCGAAATGGCCGTCTTTCCGAAGCACAACAAAAGTTTGCTGAATTACTCAATGAGGAGAATGCGTATGAGCGAAACGGCCGTCTTGCCTCCGATCTTCTCCAAGAAACAGAGGAAAAAATACGCATTCGAGATGCATTTGAACAGGTTGGTGATTGGCATGGTGCCAAAGCCGAATACCAACAGCTATTAAATCTATCACAATTAGAAGAAGAAAAAATAGCATGGCGCACAGAAATAGCACGCTGTACACGTGCAGAAGATATTGTAAAGTTGTTTTATGATGCCAAAAAGCATCTAGCCCAGGAAGAGTGGGAGAAAGCACAGCAGGCATTTGCCGAAATTGTTCATTATCAGCCAGATTATGCGCTGCAAGGTGAATTGGCCAGCGATTTGCTAAATCGCGCTGTTGGGCAAAAGCCGGATCGCATCGATCAACAGTTCCATGTGGGGGTTGCACATTTAGAAGCTAAGGAGTGGTCTGAAGCACGACTGGCCCTGGCCGATGTGGTTTATCAACAGCCGGCGTATGAGCAAAACGGCCGTCGTGCTGTGCAATTGCTGGAGCAAGCAAATAACGAAGGCATCCCTACCAAAACATTTGAACTAAGACAAATGTGGATTGGTATTGCCGCAATTGGCATCGTAAGCATTTTGATAGGCGTATTAATTCAAGGATTGTTAGTTGCAAGCAATCCCAATACAGAGCTAACCCCAACAACCGGAATGGAAATCACAGAGGTAATAGTTGAAGTTACACATCCTGTTACTAGGATCGTTGAAGTTCCTGGAGAGATTGTTCAAGTCCCCGTAACTGTGTTTGCCACAGTTATAGCTGAGGAAATTTTTCCTGTACCTATACCATTTGAACCAACTCCTATGCCAACACAAGTGGAAATAAAAAATCGTTCAGTTATTACAAACGGAATCAAAGAGGTCGAACAAATTTTTGTTGCTACAGGCGGCACAACAAATAGCGTAGCTTTTGCTCCCTTATTGGATACAGGATTAATCGCTGTTGCTTCATCAAAAGGTGTAGACCTATTTGTGCAGAAAAAAGATGCATGGCAATTTCAGGTAAATGAAAACCTGCTGTCCAATGTAAACAAAATAGTCTTTACGCATGCGCCAGAGGGCACTTTGCTATTAGCAGCTGCCCTCGACAATGGTGATATTAGACTGTGGGAAGTTGATACTACAAACTATGATTTAACTCCTTATAAACCACCGATCTCCTCCGAACAGGATGCTCCTCCCATATTAAGCCAAAGCGGACGTGTAATTGATCTCGCATTTTCCAAAGATGATTTGATTTTGGCATCGGTTAATGATAGTGGTGATGTAGCCCTTTGGTGCATGAATGATGGCACAGACATTTTGTTGCCAATAGAAAATATTGGGAACAACGGTCAGGTAATCTTTTATCCTGAGGTAGAAGGAAATGATCCTTGGCAATCAGCCCTGTTTACAACTGGAACGGATGGTGAAGCTAGTTTATTACACGCATGGCGTATTGCACTAGATGATATGGCTGATTGTGATCCGGCGAGCAACAATGGAACAGAATTAGCTTCTTTGCCCCCTATTGAAGATATTCTTATCAATGATTTAGCTTTTACTGATGATGGTACACGCCTTGGTGCTGCAACAAATAATAGTGGAGTTCTTTTCTGGGGTGTTTCAAATATTGATAGTAGTTCTGTGACACTCGATCCACAAGAAGAACCACTTAATCCGGGAACTTCGTTAAAAAGTCTGGACTTCATGCCATATTCTGAGGAGAGGGCAGTTGATTCAGAGTATTTGGTTACAGGTTCGGTTGATGGGTTGATTGAAACATGGGATGTAGATAAGAATTTGGTGAAACCATTGCAAAGAGTTACTAGCAATGGGGTTTCCGCTAACAGCGTTGCCTTCTCTCCAAACCTGCCTATTATTGGCTATGCACTTGAGAGTCAGGGTGCTCGTCTGGCATTTGCCAATATTCAAAGTGCAGCGATTCGTTCATCAACAATAAGCACATTTGCTGTTGCGACCAATATCAATGAAGGCATCATTGCTACTGGATATTCAGATGGAAGTATTCAAACTCAATCCTTCGATGGCAATATATTGAATGCAAATTTAGGAATTGAAGGAAATTCCGAAATAAGCAATTTGCATTTTTATGACGTGGAGGATAACTGCGAAAAAGTCCTCGTCGCTACTGCTGGAAATGCATTACGACTCTGGCGGATCAATAGCGACAATGAATTTAATCCAATCGGTGAGGTTTCAGAATTTGATTTTTCGATCAACGCCGTTGATGTAGCTTGTCATCAGGAGATGTTGTACTTTGCAATCGCAAATGAAAAACCACATGTGATTATCAAGAACCTTGAAGGGGAAGCGTTGATAGAACCTTCGCCATTTTATCCACCGAATGATTTCCCTTCCTCCATAAGCAGTATTTCTTTAACAAGTGTTTCTGATGAAAAATTGCTCCTGGTTGTTGGATTTAATGGCAATTTTTCGCCACGTTGGTGGAATTTAAAAGATTCAACGGGATTAGCAAATAGATTAGATCAAACACCTATACGCCATATCGTATTTTCACCGGATGCTTCCAGCATTATTGCTATGACAAACAGCGGTGAATTATTGGTTTGGAATAAAGCTGGCGACGGATACAGCTTTGATACATCTGAACAGTTATCTATCCCATTTGATTCTGTCGATAAAACTGCTCTATGGGCTTTAGATAAGAATGATTTTTTGATTGTTTCCACAAAATTAACGGATACGACAAATGATAATTTGCTTTTCTGGGATAAAGCTGCGGTTATTTCTGGTGAACCAAACACTCAAAATAGTTCAACCAAAGTGATTTTTATTTCATCCGATGGTTCATTAATTACAACTCTGACCAATAAAGAGCAAATCATTTTATGGGGTGTCCAAGATTAGCTCATATAATAATAGAGTAATTTGCAATTTAAAAAGTTGGTTGTAAGCGTTCAGTCCCAAAGGTACGACACACTTACAAGCGACATTATTGTGGCGCATTACTCTGGGAAAAGTGCGTCGCATCTGAACGGTTACAGTTGGTAAAAAAAAAAGGGCTTAATACAGGCTTGTTATCTTCATAAGTATTAAGCAACAAACTGGAGGGTTAAGGATTCAATCGTATCTAGTTCATCCTCGAGCAAAATAACGTGGCCTGAGTTTTCTAGCCAATGTCCTTCTTTGGTTTTGGACGCAACGTTATCCAGTATGATTTCGCTGCTGTTTGGCGCAATTGTTTCATCGTTTTGTCCTTGAATTACCAGAATCGGCTGTTGAATCGTATTTAGACGATTGCGCACATCTCGTCCAAGCCGCACCAGTTCCATCACGGCTCGCAGTGGGTAAACGCGATACCCTTGCCAATATGGATTGGTTCCCATGTGTGATTTGGGAATTGAATCAACCAGTGGTGCAGCTACGTAGAGTCGAGCCAGGGCAGTTGCGGAAAAAGCTAATTTAATTGCTGGCGCATAACACAAAACCCCGGCAATATCTTTGTGTTTGGTTGCTAAGTCCAATGCCAGCACTGCGCCAGTTGATTCTCCGCCAACAAATACACGATCACAGAGCGTTGCCAGATGTTGGTAGCTTTTTTCAGCTTCCCACGCCCAGTCGTGCCAGGTGGTTTGGTTCAGGTCTTCAGGTTTTGTGCCGTGACCGGGGAGGAGTGGTCCGGCAACGGTGTATCCTTTTTGATGGAGTCGTTCGGCTAATAAACGCACTTCGGCTGCAGTGGCGGTAAGGCCATGTAGAAGCAAGATGCCGGTGTTGTTTCCTTCCCACAAAAAACTATCACCTTCCAAATGCGCATTATGTATCGGTTTGTCATGTCCAAAGTGCATTTCGATCACATTTAGCGCCTCGTCGTCTGTGGGGGGCTGGAAAATGGAGCGAAAGCGGTCCAGTTCTTCAGGTGGAGCAGGGTGTGTACCGGGAATCGGGTTAAGATTTCTTTTAGCAAGGCGCTGATGCAGTACGGATTGTGGGATGTTCAGGTAATAGAGTTTGTAAGTGGCTCCTATAGATTCGGCACGCTCTATCCATTTGCTGCGTCGTTCAGGATTCCATAGGCTCCAGTCGAGGATGACATCGGTGCCAAGGTTGAGCAGGCGAACGGCCGTTTCCCAAATCATCTCTTTGACACGGTGAGCATGGTTCCCGTATTCCTCATCAAAAATCGAAAAATCATACAGCGCAATCATCCACTCATCGAGCGTAAAACGAACTGCATTTTGTTTGGTCTCAATATCACGGGCCAGCCGCGTTTTGCCAGAACAGGGCATGCCACAGAAAAGGTGAACGGTTGGTTTTTGATCTACCATACTGAAATTTACCTGCTATTGTCGTGCTAGGCAAGGGGCGCTAAGTTTTGGTATGCCAAGGCTGTTCGCCCCTTGTCTGGCACGATGACAACGACAAACATTAATATCCTTTGACATCAAACACAGTTGACGTTAAGCTTGTCGGACTGAAAAAAAGGACTGTGTATGTTAGATGTAAACTGGTTAGGACAAGTTGATTATGATGTGGCGTGGGAGATGCAAAAAACGGCCGTTTCCGACCGCCAAAACACCCCCGAAATAACCGACATCCTCTTTCTGCTGGAACACCCACCAACCTATACGCTAGGCCGTTCTGGCAAGCTGGACAACTTGCTGCTCACCGATGCCGAGCTAGACGAACAGGGCTTTTGTGTGCGCTGGGTAGACCGGGGTGGCGACATCACCTATCATGGTCCGGGTCAATTGGTAGGGTATCCTATTTTTAATTTGAAGCGCTACTTCAAAACACAAGGATTTACCCGCCCTGATTTACACAAATATTTACGCAATTTGGAAGAAGTGATCATTCAAGCATTGGCTAGTTTTGGCATTAGCGGCTGGCGGTTTGAAGGGTACACGGGCGTTTGGGTCGATTCCCCACGTGGCCCTGAAAAGATTGCCGCGATTGGCGTCAAAGTCAGTAGCAAAGGCATCAGCAGTCATGGTTTTGCTCTCAACGTTAACCCCGATTTGCTCCATTTCGAAAACATCATTCCGTGTGGCATTAAAGAACATGGTGTGACGAGTATGGCAGAGGTGGCGAAACGGCCGTTATCCACCACCGACCTCCTGCAGCCCATCACCACCGCCTTCCAAACCGTATTCAATATCGAGGTCACCCCCATCCAACAAACTAATTAAAAATTCTACTTGCAACTTGCCCCCTGCAACTTGCAACTTCTAAGGAATCACATGTCAACAATTCCACTAAACAACATCCAATCCCCAGACGAACAGCCGCAAAAACGTCCCGATTGGCTTAAAGTTCAACTTCCTACTGGCGAAACGTTCGAAAACGTGAAAGATCTGATGCGCAGCAAAACCCTGCACACCGTCTGCGAAGAAGCGAAATGCCCCAATATTGGCGAATGCTGGGGGCGTGGCACGGCTACGTTCTTGATGATGGGCGACATTTGCACCCGCAGCTGTGCATTTTGCGACATCAAAACTGGACGACCGAACCCGCTCGACTGGCAAGAACCACTGCGCGTGGCGCAAGCGGTGAAAGCAATGAACCTGCGTCATGTTGTCATCACCTCCGTCAACCGTGACGAACGCAAAGATGGCGGTGCGCCGATTTTTGCCCAGGTCATCCAGCAGATTCGACGTTTGCAGCCAGGATGTTCAGTGGAAGTGCTGATTCCCGACTTTAAAGGGGACATTGACGCACTCAAAATTGTGATGGATGCACGACCTGACATTCTCAACCACAACGTAGAAACTGTACCGCGTCTTTTCAAACGCATTCAGCCACAAGATAAATATGAGTGGGCGCTGGCAACGTTGGAAATTGCCAAAATACTCGTTCCCGATGGCCTGACTAAAACTGGCATCATGGTTGGTTTAGGCGAAACATGGGATGAACTGCTGGACACTATGCTAGACTTGGCCGATTGTGAGGTTGATATTTTGACCATTGGCCAATATTTGCAGCCTGACAAAAGCCGCCATTTGCCGGTTGAAAAATTTTATACGCCCGCAGAATTTGCCGAACTGCATCGCATTGGTTTGGAAATGGGCTATCGTTGGGTAGAAAGTGGTCCGCTTGTGCGCAGCAGCTATCGTGCCGATGAGCAGGTGGCTCAACTTTCCGTTAATCCGCCCCACAAGGCAGGCAGCAGTATTCCTCTAGGAACGATTCGTTAATAAGCGTCTAGCAGGCTGTCGGAGAAGTTAGAAGAAGAGGAATTGGACGCTGATTAACGCAGATAAACGCTGATAAGAATAGAAATTAGGCCGAAACCGACCATAAATCTGCGTTAATCATGAAAACTCGTGCTGAGCTACGCCGAAGTATCTGCGTCCAAAAATTCTTTTTCCGACAAGCTGCTAGAAATACCTTGCCTGTTCGGAGTGGAGACTTTAGCCGGAACCTGTTCCGGCTAAAGCCTCCACTCCAACAACTTATTCCAAACATTCCTGGCAGTGGGTGGAGGGGGTGTTGTCGTCCACAATTTCGAAAGCTACATTGTCGATCCAAACACGGCCGTTTCCTGCCAAATGCACCCCAATACTAAGCATTTCACTTGCCGTTGGCACATCTAGCACAATTTCATATCGTGTCCAATCGGTAGTGCCAGTAATTGGTCGGTTTTGCATATTGTCGAACTGGTAAATTTCATTTTCTGATCGGCCAGCAGACATCGAAAGTCCAGCCCAATCCGTTACATCTTCTGTTTTTATCAGGGCTGACAAACGAACGCGATTCCCCAAGTAGAGTTGTGAATCAAATACCTGCATGATCGCGCCTGACGAGAATAGCGGTGCTTCTGTAGCAGCCAATAAAGCACTTGCTTCTCCTGTTGCAAACACATTTTCATCCCGATGCATTTCATAATCTTGCCATATTTTTCCAGTTATAAACCAGCTATTGGGCAGATTGTCGGGATCAATTCCTTCAAAATCTAAATTCATCGGCCGCT
>QQUD01000274.1 GCA_008501785.1 Chloroflexota bacterium | reverse complement strand
AAATTGATGTGCAGCCAGGGGCTTCCACACGGCAAGAACTGTATGCGATGCGTGATAAGTCTGGATTGTCACGGTCCGAATTTTATAAATGGTATTACGAATCGAAACGGGTTGACTGTATGGAGCGGCAGGATAACGGCCGTCACAAAAATCATGAAAAATAAACCATTCTTCAAAGTTGGATTCCTCGGTATTGGTGTGATTGTGGCTAGTTTGGTGTTGATGGCGATTAATCCATCAGAAGCACCGAAAATGCCAGATGGCTTTTCGACGCCTATTTTGGCGTTTGAATTTGTGGTGTCTGAGCAGGAAGTTGTTGATTTATTTGGCAGTGACCCAGCCGTGCAAGCAGGGCTGGTGCGGGCGTTTGACCTGGGCAGTTGGGTGGATTTTGCCTATATGCTGCTGTATGCAGGCTTTTTGTTTTTGTTTGCAGTGCAGGTGGTAAAAGTAGACGGCCGTTCCCTCTTCTATCTCGGTGCTGCATTGGCGGTAATCATTTTCCTCGCTGATTTGTTGGAAAATGTTCAGCTTTTGGGGATTACGGCACGGCTGGATGAGGGGGAATACGGCCGTCAACTCACCTTGCTCCCCATCTTCACCTGGATTAAATGGGGCAGTCTGGCTATCTACTTCTTACTACTCACGCCTTACTTCTTCACCCAAAACCTATTTGCCCGCATCATTGGCATCCTGTCCATCGTCACATTTACCCTTGGCGGCATTGCCTTCCTCAACCGCTCCGCCTTCAATGAATATTATGCCAAAGCAGTCGCGGTCATGTTCGTGCTCATGATTGTATATTCCTTCATAACGAAAAGTAATCACGAATTTAACGAATAGACGAATTTAACGAATGTTTTCTTCATTCATGTTATTCGTCCATTCGTGCCATTCGTGATTACTTGTGACCTTTTACCAAACCGTGTGTCTAAGTGTGTGAAGTAAAGTTAAAACGTGTATAGCCACAGAGGTATAAAAGTATGTTGAAAGAGTTTAAAGATTTTATTGCGAAAGGTAATGTTCTTGATTTAGCAGTGGCTGTGATTATTGGTGGGGCTTTTGGAGCTATTGTTGCCTCATTAGTTAATGACATCATCATGCCATTGGTCGGTTTGATTTTGGGTGGTACTGATTTTGCATCATTGGCTATTGTTGTGGGTGAAGCGTCGATTAATTACGGTCTCTTCATTCAGGCAATTGTTAATTTCCTCATTGTTGGTTTTGTCATTTTCATGGTTGTACGCACAGCAAACAGCATGAAAAAGCAAGAAGAAGCTGCCCCTGCTGCACCACCAGCGCCAACTGCTGAAGAAACGTTGTTGGCTGAGATTCGTGATTTGTTGAAATCAGGGTCTCGTTAAACTAGTTGGATACGCTGTCCCCCCTCCTGACAGACAGCTTATTTCATTTTACTGCTTAACTGTTTTGCAGAAACAGTAGGCATCTCCTGACACAGCTAAGGCCCCTGGTGTAAGCCAGGGGCCTTGGTGTTTTTATCTGCATGTTTCGGTATGGAGCAAGACCAAGCAAATGATCTCTGTACATTTGGGCGACAAAAATTAACTGATTAGTCTTGTTTGAGGGACGTGGCGACGCGGCGGAGGCGGGCTTCGGCATCGCAGGCAACATCTTCGAGTTTAGGGTTGTTGACGACGCCGAGCATCATGTAGGGATTGATGAGGGAGACGAGAATACGGCCGTTTTCCTCTTCACTCACCGTCACATTGCAAGGCAGCAGCAGTCCAACCTCTGGCGCTGCAGACAGCGCCTTATGTGCCAATGGCGGGTTGCAAGCTCCTAAAATTTTGTAAGGCCGAAAATCAACATCAATCTTCTTTTTCAGCGTGGCTTTTACATCTATTTCCGTTAACACGCCAAACCCTTCTTTTTTCAATTCGGCCGTGACGGTTTCCAGTGCAGATTCATAGCTACTGTCCAAATACACATTAAAACCAAGTTCTTTACTCATAACAGATACCTCATTTTAGGGAATGCTTCAGAAAGATAGTTGGAAGAGAATAATTATTTATTTTCTTCTCTTTTTCTGAAGGATGCCCTGATTTGTAAAAATAATTGTACGGTAACTATACCTGAACCATATTTTGAGGTGAACAAAATTTCGGGATCTTTAATGTTGGCGAACGGCCGTTTCTCCACTACCATACTTTTATGAGCAACATATCCCCAACCGAATTGAATGGACTAGATGCATTAGCGCTGGCCGAACTGGTGCAGCGGAAAGAAGTGACACCGTTGGAACTGGTCGATGTGGTGATTAGTCATATCGAAGGGCTGAATCCACAGCTTAATGCGGTGGTGACGCCGATGTTTGAGCAGGCACGTGCCGCCGCTGAAGGCGATTTGTCAGATGGTAAGTTTGCAGGCGTGCCATTTTTGCTGAAGGAATCGGCCGCAGCAGCAGGGTTTCGCCACAGCAGTGGCTCGCGCGTGTTGGCTGATTTTAAGGCTGAAACGGATGCTGAGATGGTGCGTCGCTACAAACAGGCTGGCCTGATTGCCGTCGGCAAAACCAACATGTCCGAATTTGGGTTGCTGCCAACAACAGAATCTGCGTTGTTGGGACCTTGCCGCAATCCGTGGGATGTGACGCGTTCGCCAGGTGGGTCGAGTGGCGGCACAGCAGCGGCGGTGGCGGCAGGCATTGTGCCAGCCGCGCATGGGGCTGATGGTGGTGGTTCGATTCGCATTCCGGCGTCGTGTTGTGGTTTATTTGGTTTGAAGCCGACTCGTGCGCGTACCCCCAAAGGCCCTGGGGTTGGTGATTCGATTAGCGGATTGGTGATTGACCATGTGATTAGCCGTACTGTGCGCGATAGTGCGGCGCTGCTAGATGTGACGGCGGGACCAGCAGTGGGCGATCCGTATGCGGCACCTGAGCAGAAACGGCCGTTTCTCGATGAAGTATCCACTCCACCTGGTCAATTGCGCATTGCATTTTCGACAGAAGCGTTTAATGGGACGACTGTTCATCCAGATTGTGTGCAGGCGGTGGCGGAAACGGCCGTTTTGTGCGAACAACTCGGCCACATTGTTGAAGAAGCCGCGCCCATCATCAACGCCGAACAATTTTTATCGGCATTTACCGCCATGTGGGCGGCCGGATGTGCGTGGGGGATTACGGGGATTGCTCACCAATCTGGTATTAAGCCCCGCGCTGAAATGTATGAGCCGGTAACATGGGGATTGTATGAAATGGCGCAGCAAATTTCGGCGGCTGATTATCTGTTGGCAGTTCAGGCAAATCAGATGATGGCACGGCAAGTTGCTCATTTCTTCCTCGACTATGACTTGTTTTTGACACCCACGATTACGGAACCACCGCTGCCTTTGGGGTCATTTAACAGCACGGCAGATAATCCGATGGCTGGTTTTGATCGCGCTATTTCGGTAGCTGCGTTTACACCATTGGCGAACGCCACCGGACAACCGGCGATGTCAATACCGCTGCATTGGAATGCAGATGGGTTGCCGGTGGGCGTGCAGTTTAACGGCCGTTTTGGCGATGAAGCGATGTTGTTCCGGTTGGCAGGACAGCTTGAAGCGGCTCGTCCGTGGAAAGATCGACGGCCACCGGTGTCTGCGTGAACTGCTGTGCCAGGCAGGGGGCGAAAGGCATTGGTCTACCAAAGAGTTAGCACCCCCTGCTTGGCACAACTTCCCCCTTACCCCCATCTTAAAACTCTCTTAACATTCTCCGTACATTTCCCCAACAGTGATGAAGTAATCTTGTCGCGTACTCAACAAATAGCGAACGGAAAACATCATAATTTCAAAAAGGATTGGACCAAATTTTCCTGATAATAAACCGAACTATGTTGCAAATGGGTCCAATTAGCGTGCTGCACCTGATGCGCTCTCCAAATGGCGAAGGCAATCAATATGGCAAAGCGCAGCGGCAAGTTGGCAATCATTGGGAGTTTCAGCCGTTTAACTGGCCGAAGGCGGCGTGGGGTGGTGATTTACGTCCCGTGTTGGCAGATGGCAGCACCCAAACGCAAATGCAACTTTATGCGCAATGGGGTGGCACAACCACCGCAGATCGGGTCGATTGGCGAGAAATGGTAAATGATGGGCTGCATGATGGCTGGTAAGCGATTCAGTTTGGACAGGTTAAACGGGTAGGGCAGGGTGAAAACGGCCGTATTTATGCCAGTGGCGTCATCACTCTAGGAAGCCACTACGCGCCGGTTGACAGCTTCCTTGGGCTGCAATATGCAGCACTGCAATCTGTAGACGATTTAACCAAACTAAATGCGCTCAATTTGCGCCGTGTCAATGGCGTGCGGTCTGTGACGCAATGGACGCAATGGGCAATAGGAGTAAAACCATGACACCAACCCTTGCTGGACGCTGGCAAAGCCGCTTTTTACTGCTGGGAACCCTCGGCATGATCATTTCGATTGGCTTTGCATGGCTGTTTCAAAGTGCTGCACCGCTGATTTTTCTGCTCGTTGTAGCATTATTTGGTCTGGCGTGGGATGTACTGTACGACGTGCTGCAAAAGCGGCGCTGGGATCACGATTGGCCACCATCATTTCAACTGTTAGCAGGAATTATCGAAGGTTTATTTGTTTTCCTCCTGGTGGTCTCGGTAGGGCAAAGGCATGCCTTTGCCCTACCGACGATGTCCCAATTTTGGCTGCATTACACAACGGTGTGGCTGGCAACCTTTGCCGCCTCCCAAAGCGTGATGCGGCTCATCTTTCCTCGCTGGCGTTTTCATGGCGGGGAGTGGGTGTAGAAAGAATGTCGAGTAGTCGGATAGTCGGATAGCCGGGTAGTCAATCCGGCTCCTCGACTCCCCGACAACATGACTAAAGACTACAAGACTACAAGACTAAAACCGGAGATTTTACAATGAATCAAATTGGACCATACAAAATTTTAGAAAAGATTGGCAGTGGGGCGACGGCGACGGTTTATTTGGCGGAAGGAGAGACGACGCAAAAGCGGCCCACTGACTTTGCAAGAGGCGATTCGCATTCTGGCTCAACTTGCGCCAGCTATTGATGAAGCACATGCTCAAGGCATTTTGCATCGAGACATCAAGCCGCGAAATATCCTGCTGGATGATGCAGGCAATGCGTATCTGTCGGACTTCGGCATTGCGCGGCTGATGGGCCAGGATGGTCAAACGCAAACGATGACGTTTATTGGCACGCCTGAATTTATGGCACCAGAGCAAATCAACCAGACGGCATTGTCATCGCAAACGGATATTTACCAATTGGGCGTAACGCTGTTTAAAATGCTGACGGGTGAATATCCGTACAAAGGCAATCTGGCACGTGTGTTGTTGGAACAGGTAAATTCGCCGCTGCCTTCTGTGGCTGCACGCAATCCGAGTTTGCCCAGTGCGGTGGATCAGGTGGTGGCGCGGGCGATGGGAATGGTGGTCGTGGAAACAATCCCCCACCCAGAAATGGCGGTAACAATCCCCCACTGCCTCGCCCATAATTGCTGCGAGTAGGAGTTGCGGCTTGAGCCAGGTGCTGTTAGAAAACCGGCTAAAGTCTCGACCCCACATGATTAAAAATCATGCTATGGGATATGACTTTTTCACATGCGCTACAGATTTTTCAATCAGTTCTTTGAGCACATTAACCAACAATACTGGTGCCCCACACCTTTAACTAAAGTGGAGGGTCATGCGGATGCCGGGGATGCTAATGGTGGGGAAGTGGTGGATGATTTCTTTTTCGGCGATGAAGCCGAGGGATTTGTAGAAGGAAACGGCCGTTATCGACCCATCCAGCCAAAAGTGAGTCAAATCAAGTTGTTTTGCCTCATCAATCGCTCGTGCCATTAACGTCGTGCCAATGCCCTGTCGCGCAAAATTAGGGTCAATAAAAATAGAAGCAAGTTCACTGGTTGGCACATAAAAGCGTACAAACCCCACGGTTTTATGATTGATAAGCGCCACAAAAGTTGGGTCTCGTTTGATGCGCGGAATGTAGTTTTCAATTGTTTTGCCGCCAACCCATGCTTCAACCTGTTCTGGTGTGTAGTCGGGCGCACACAAGGTGCGAATGGAGCGGCAATGGATGTCAAAAATGGCAGGTGCATCTTCAATGGTGGCTGCTCGAATGATCATATTTCACTTCGACTTGTCCATTTTCATGGACGATGTATATGAGTAGATTTAGTTTTTGTAGGGAAACGGCCGTTCGCTCAATTAACAGTTTGTACTCTGGGAAATTTGGCAGCGCCAACCCCACAACTGCCTTTGGGTTATCTGATTGGCGCAAGATAGCCGTTAACAACAATGCCCCGAACCATCTACTAATTTGGGCTTTGCGGGTAGCATTGGGTTTTGGCTGGCCCTTCTTTTTCCCTTGCAGGTAAACAGCCGCCGGATACCCTTTCACCTCGATAATGAGCGTTTCTCCTTTTCGAGAAGCCCGAATATCATCACCAGCTTCAAATTTTTTGGTGTCAGCAACTTGCTCAATTGTCCAGCCTGTTGCTTGCAAAAATATGACGATTTGTGAAACAACATTGCCTTCCCAAAACCAATCATCCATTATGAAAATCCTTATGTTTTGTGAGGTGAAGTATAGAGGATATGTAGAGCAGGGGGAAGGTGTTTGCGGAAACGGCCGTGTAAGACCTTCCCCTGTCACCGCGTCCTTAAGAAGTAACCATCAGGTTCATAAACATGTTTTGATCCGGCAGCCCCAAAATTCATTTTGGGGCATTCAGGGTGAAGCAATTTTGGTACCTAATTATTAATGATCTTTGGAGATAAATGATGAGCAATTCAAATAAAAAATGGGAGCCAAGCCAACGATGGGTGCGCGTTCAATTTGGTGATGAATTTGTGGCAGACAGTAAAAATGCGCTGCTGGTATGGGAAGGTGGCTATCGAATTGGATACTATTTTCCAAGAGAAGATGTACGCACTGATTTGCTTGAAGAAACAGGGCGAGGTGGCAAAGGGCGCGAGACCTGGCATGTGAAGGTAGGTGACCGGGTTGCTGAAAATGCAGCATCGAGTTACACAGAAGCCCCTGAGGGTCTGGAAGGTGTGAAAGGGTACATTGGTTTTCGTTGGCATAAGATGGACCATTGGTATGAAGAGGATGAGGAAATTACCGTGCATCCTCGCGATCCGTATCATCGAGTGGACACGGTGCCTAGTTCGCGGCATATTAAAGTGGTTGTGGATAGGGTGACAGTGGCGGAGTCGAAACGGCCGTTTCTCCTCTTCGAAACCGGCTTACCTACCCGCTACTATTTACCCGCCGCAGACATTAAAATGGATTTACTCGAAGCCACCGACACACAGACCGCCTGTCCATACAAAGGTGTCGCCTCCTATTGGTCAGTTAACTTGGGTGATGATGTCCATAAGGATATTGTCTGGGGTTATCCAGACCCAATCGAAGAGTCACCCAAAATCAAGAATTTATACAGCTTCTACAATGAGAAAGTTGATATTTACGTGGATGGTGAATTGGAAGGGAGACCGGAAACAGCCTGGTCATAAATTGACGAAAAATTAAAAATTGTGCATAACTGGGGCGGACGGTTCAAAATAGTAGAAACCGTTCGCCTTTTTTGTGAATGAGTGAGCTGGTGAGAGGAAAAGTGAATGACAATGATTGAAATTGGCACTGTGGCACCTGATTTTAAACTACGGGCAATTCCGACAAAGCGAAAAGTTGAGATTCCATCTGAATCTAATGTGCCGATGCTGTTGGTATTTATGGGTGCGCAAACGGCTACGCAGATTGAAGATGTGGTGAAAAACGTGCGACACCAGCAGCCAGACCCATCCAAATTGCCGATAGTGAATGTGGTGGATTTGCGTGGTGTACCCAAGTTGTTGCGCAAAACGGCCGAAACCGTCATACGTGCCTCCTATGATCAAGCTGCGGCACAACTCCCCGATGATTTTGATCCATCTGAACATCTCATATTAATTCCTGATTGGAAAGGGAAGATTTTCAAGGCTTTTGGTGTGCGTGATGCCAGTAAAAATTTAGCAATTGTGGCGCTCAATGCTGCTGGTAAAGTTGTTGGGCATTATCAAGGTGAGGCGATTGTACCGGCAGCTTTGGCGTTGATTAGCAAGAACGGGAGCGATGGCATATCAAATTAGCATTCAGTTTTTTGCGGATTTGAATTTCTTTTTGAGGAGTGAGCAGCGAGAACGGCCGTTTCTCACCCTGCTTTATCCCCCTGTCACCATCAAACACATCATTGAATCGCTGGGCGTGCCGCATACAGAAGTAGAGGCGATTGTGTGTAACGGCCGTTCTATTCCCTTCACCTACCTGGCCCAACCAGACGACTCGTTTGTCATTTATCCACCCTCTACTTTGCCAAATGGCATTCCTATTGTGCCGCTGCGCGAGCAATTAACCGATAATCCTCGTTTCATTTTAGATAATCATTTAGGCAAACTGGCGCGTTACTTGCGGTTGCTGGGGTTCGATACACTTTATCCCCGCGACCACTTGCCAGATGCGAAACTGGCACAGATGGCACACGACCAGCAGCGTGTAATGCTCACACGAGATCGTGGTCTGCTGATGCGGAATATCATTTCGCATGGCTACTGTTTGCAAACGAAAGATGGGGTGGAGCAGTTAACGGCCGTTCTGCGCCGCTACCAACTGCATGGTGAAATACGGCCGTGGACTCGCTGCCTGCGCTGCAACGGCTTCCTCCAAACCGTTCCCAAAACCCAAATCATCGACAGACTCCAACCCAAAACAAAACGCACCTTCAACGAATTTCAAATCTGCATCGATTGTGAACAAATCTATTGGAAAGGCTCCCACTTTGAGGCTCTCGAAAGTTTAGTGGGACTCGCGCAAGCTGCTAATGTATCTTAAATTTCCCCGGAAACTTTCATAAGGTATCCTAACCTGGTAAATAGTTTCCGGGGAAATGCATGTTAGTTGATGATTAACTCGTACCCACCAGTCCCCCATCCATCAACCTGAATAGCATACTGTCCATCTGATGGGAGTGTATAACCAGAGATGAGTGCATTGCTGTCTCCACCTCCATCATCATCCCCAAAAATCCAGTTGCCGTCTGGGGCAAACAAATTGACGCGGGGGTCTGTGTCATCTCCATTTGTTGCGTTGCCGCGAATCGTAATCGTTTGTCCGGCGCTGCCGTTGAAGGTGTATTCATGCACTTCAAACATATCATTAATTTGACCAGTAACAGAACCACCTACGTTTACACTACCCATTGAAATGGCATCTTCACTGCCTAATGCTGGGCCTGAGCTAGAAATGTTAATCGTGCCGTCTGCATTTGTGGTAGTCGTTGTAAATGCACCGGACTCTTCAAGGTCGTTGAATGCAGCAAGGGCGTTTGCGGCCGTTTGTGCTGTGGATATTGTAATGAAGGCAATGGCCATTATGCTGACTACTGTCATGAAAATCATGATGTCTATAATTTGCAGCTTCTTCGCATTGATCCAGCCCCAAATATACATGTATGGAGCGAAAAAGAACCCCAATACAGCATGAACCGGACCAGCTTCACGCCATTGTAAAAATAAAATATAAAAACC
>QQUD01000621.1 GCA_008501785.1 Chloroflexota bacterium | reverse complement strand
ATTTTTAACGCAGATTACGTAGATTAAGCGCAGATGTCACAGATTTTAGAGAAGATTTGAAATAAATCTTCTTAATCTGCGTCCTAAATCTTTTTAATCTTCGTTAAAATTTTTGAATACTTTTTTTGGATTTGTTGACCCGGATAGGGGGAATACGGATTAAGACTATCTAAATTTAGGACAAACATTGATGAGTATCTTGGAAGCGATTATTTTGGGGATTATTCAGGGGGCAACTGAGTTTTTGCCTATTTCTAGTTCGGGGCATTTGGTTTTGCTGCCGACTATTTTTAATTTGACCTCGCCGGATTTGGCGATGACAGGTTTGGTGCATTTAGGATCGTTGATGGCGGTGCTGATTTATTTTCGGCAAGATTTGTGGGAGATTGTCACGGCCGTTCTCACTGGCCTCCGTAATAAACAACCCTTGGCAACCACACACGCCCGCTTAGGCTGGTACATCGTCGCTGGCTCAGTGCCTGCCGCGCTGGCTGGCTTTTTGCTGGAGGACTTTTTTGAAGGTGTATTCGGCGAGCCAAGATGGGCGGCGTTCTTTTTGTTGATAACGGCCGTTCTCCTCATCACCGGTGAGCGCCTGCTTTCTGGCAAAAAGACATTTGACACCATGACTTGGACCGATGCGATTATCATTGGCCTGTTCCAAATGATGGCACTGCTGCCCGGTGTCTCTCGCAGCGGCAGCACGATTGTCGGCGGGTTAGTACGTGGGTTAGACCGTTCAATTAGTGCCCGATTTAGCTTTTTGCTTGGCACACCAGTCATTTTGGGAGCGGGACTGTTGTCAGTTATTGACATCATCACCGCACCTGAGCAAGTTTATAGCACAGGTGTTTATATCGCTGCCTTTTTAGCAGCAGGCATTTCTGGCTACGCATGTATTGCCTTTTTGATTAGCTGGGTACGCAGCCACAGTTTGTATGTTTTTGCGGCGTATACGGCCGTTTTTGGCATCCTCTATTTGCTATTTTCACTATTTTAAAAACGAAAGAAGTGACACAGAGTTACACAGAGGACAGACAGAGATACACAGAGAGGAAGAAAGAGAGATGAAGAAGCTATTTCCAAATTTTCTCCCCTCCTTCACTGTGAAACTCTATGTAATCTCTGTGAAACTCTGTGTTCCTCTTCTCTTCTGCGTTCCTCCCCTCCTCCTTCTTAGTTGCCAACCAACCCCAGCCACCCCACCAACGCCAATCACCCAACCAACCGTTGAAGTGTTGCAAATTGGTGTGACGGGCAGTGCAGCAGGCATAATCGACCTGATCACCCCGCCAACAAACACACAATTCACCACCGCCAATACCGAAACGTTGATTGGAGATTTGGAAAACGGCCGTTTTCACGCCATCCTCATCCACCACCTACCCGCCAACCTGCCTAACTGGTTCAATCCGGTTGCGCTGGATGGGCTGGTGATTGTGGTCCATCCTGATTTGCCTATTAACGAACTGAGCAGGGCAGAAGTGCAGGGGATTTATAACGGCCGTATTCAAAACTGGTCTACTGTTGGCGGTCCTGACTTGTCCATCACGCTTATCAGCCGCGAGCAAGGTGCAGGCACACGCAGCCTGTTTGTCAAACAAATCATGGCCGAACAGCGCGTCAACATCAATGCCCAGGTGCAGGCCAGTGATGCCACACTCTTAACATCAGTCGCCAATACCCCAGGCGCAATCGGCTACAGCATGATGGGCAGCAGCGTGAATGCAAATGTGAAGGTGTTAGCGATTGACGGCATGCAGCCCACACCAACCACCACCGCCAACCAAACCTACCCACTCACCACACCGCTCTACTTTGTTACTGCCAATGCAGCCGAACCAACTGGTGAACTGCGTACTTTTCTGGCGCGGTTGCAATCTGATGTGGGGCAGGTAAGGATTGGGGGAAGTTACGGCCGTGTTCGCTAATCGTCTCACAAAAACCTTTATGATAAAATCAACTTCGTGCTAACAATCATGTAAACAAAGGATATTGAACAATGCGTGGGGCAATATAAACTGATTCGGGTCAATTAATTCGCATCAAATGCCAGAAACTCGGACCTAAATCGCTCCAGGAAACAATAAAACGCAAAACCATAACTTAAAGCTGACGCGCTATAGGAAACGAGCACGTAGCATAAGCAACTGAACAAAGGACTTTATGGAAATACACAAACCTGTTGGTCAAATAGCAAGTATTTCTGGCGGGCAAATTGAGTATTGTTTGTCAGGCAACGGGCCTACAGTCTTAATTTCGCACGGCACATTAGGTGGATTAGATCAGGGATTTTCTATCGCACGTCTTTTTAATCAGGAAATCTTTCGCTTTCTATCTATATCAAGAGCTGGCTACCTGAATTCGTCTCCGAACACTGGGCGCACTTCAAAAGAGCAGGCGCGGTCTTATGTAGAGCTATTGGATGCAGAGGGGGTAGACAGTGTGGCAATTATAGGTATATCTGGTGGAGCGCCATCAGCTCTTTGTTTTGCTCAAGACTATCCAGAACGGTGTTGGGGATTAGTCCTGATATCATCAATTACGAAGATGCCAAAATTGCCTCCATTCTTTAAGCTCGTTGTGCAAATGCAAGACTTCATGATGAGGGTCGATTGGCCGTGGAAAATTGTGCATAGATATGGATTAGGCATGATGGCAAGGGCATATGGTGCAAGCTCAAAACAGGTGAGCAATATGCGTCGCGATCCGCACCTATGGAGCGTCATCAAAGGAATCTATGAGCCGATAAAAACAGCTCATTTGCGGCGTAGGGGAATGAAAATAGATGATACTCAAATTAAATCACTTCCTGTAGCCGAAGAGTATGATATGAATGTGCCAGTCTATGTAAGCCATGCAGTAAATGACCCATTAGCCTCATTTGAGGATGCAAGAAGCTTCGCTTCTCGTTTTCCGCAAGCAACATTTCACGACATTCTTGACGGCGGTCATATCTTCTTCGTGGTTCATAATGAGCGCGTTATTCCAAAAATCGAACAATTTCTATTGGCAAACACGCCTAAATCTACATCAAAACTATCAAAAGCTTAGGTTCTCCTGGAATAACTTAATGTCAAGTTCTCTTTTTTATTAAGCCTGAATCTCTTGCTCCGTCCTGGTCTTCAGCCGTGCCCGCTTCAATCTCCAGACCGCTTCTGCGGCCTCTGACCCCATTCTGCTATGTCATCGTAACCACAGCCAAACACATTGGCGAACTGCGTACATTCCTTGCACGGCTGATATCTGATGAGGAGCAAAAAGGATTTGAGGACAATACGGCCGTATGCTTTAACACACCAGATTACAAAAGAATAGTGATATTTAACAACTTCTTGCAAATGTATGAATACAAATTCAAATAAGCCATTAAATCCATAATTGCTTATTGAATAGGCAGGATTCTTGGTTTATACTAACATTGTTGTGTATCCAGTAAAACTAGTACTGAAGCAAACATCTTTTGACGGGTAGAATTGTCGCAAATTGCTTCAGTTTAAGTGTTCCGACTTGACTGTTTACCCGTCAAAATTTGTTTGTCGGAACACTAGTTTTATAGTCAATAATTTCATATTTGAACAAAATAATTTATTTGTGCCAGACAAGGAGGCCAACCAGTGGAACTACAAGAAGTAAAAACTTGTCCAAGCTGTGCTGAGACCGTGAAAGTCAATGCAACTGTTTGTACGTACTGTAATTATGCATTCTCAAAGAAATGTCCTTATTGTGCAGAAACAATCAAAGCGGAAGCAGCTGTTTGTCGTTATTGCAATCGGGAACAGCCAGCAACACCCTCTTCAATGAATTTATCAAGCTCAGGCTTTACGAATACATCAGGGCAGGGGAATTTAGCAATTGTGCCCCCAGAAGCCCAAGGGTGGCATTGGGGTGCATTCTTCCTAAATTGGATTTGGGGATTAGGCAACAATACTTATATCGCTTTACTCTGTTTTATTCCTTATGTCAACTTTATTATGATTTTTGTTTTAGGTGCCAAAGGTAAAGAATGGGCATGGAGAAATAAACGGTGGGACAGTATTGAACATTTCACCAGTACTCAGAAAAAATGGACACAATGGGCAGTTGGCCTCATGCTCGGAAGTATTATTCTGAGCGTGCTTATTATATTAGCCGCAGAATTATAGCTAAAAAAATAATGGGGGGGAATTTTGAGATAGACAATACGTCATTCGCTCATTACTGTGTGCAGTGAAAAGATGACCTATATGATTTTGCGTAACCGCGTGAGGTCAAAATGCAGATTACGGATTACGAAACCCCTTGCTCCAGCCTGGTCTTCAGACCGTGCCATTATTCCGCTTCGGTCCCCAGACCACTTCTACGGCCTCTGACCCGACTCGACTTTGTCACCTATCGCAAGGTGCCGCAGAAAGTAATTGATTTACTTTTGGGCAACAATATGCTGCCTTATGAAATATACACACAATCTCCAGTGTTAACGGCCGTTCTGTCATCACTATCTAAAGAACTAGATGTAAAGGTAGTGGAACGACCTGTGCTGCCTATGGTAAATGAAGCCAAAGCAGCCATGTTTGAACACATTGGTAGAGATTTTAGCTAGTATTGAAATATTGGAA
Organism: Chloroflexota bacterium; assembly: GCA_008501785.1. The sequence goes on along the minus strand of QQUD01000621.1, from coordinate 4,977 downwards.
TTTCCACATAGACAAGCAGCGTAACTCCATTTATAATGGTGCTATAAAAAGACGACCAAGCTGGATTGACACGACTCATCCGGTCCGAGCAAAGCCTGATTAACCACAATCAGGCTTTTTTTTATCAAAATCGTCTTTCCCATACCCACATTTCAAGCATAAGCCGTAAGTCGGAGACAGGAAGCCTTAGACCGTCAGACTACTAGACTTCAGACTACCAGACTACGGACTACAAGGAGTTTCATCATGATCAAAAGTCAAACAATGAGTCAAATGTACGTTGAATTGGACGAAACCTACAGCGCCCACAATTATCACCCGCTGGATGTTGTGATAGAAAGAGCAGAAGGCGTTTGGGTTTATGATGTGGATGGCAATAAATACCTAGATTGTCTGGCGGCGTATTCGGCCGTGAATCAAGGCCACTGTCATCCCGACATCATGCAAGCGGCGATTGACCAAATGAGCAAAGTGACGCTGACTTCCCGTGCATTTCGCAATGATCAGATGGGGCCGTTTGTGAAGGAACTATGTGAATTAACTGGCTATGAGATGTCGCTGCCGATGAATACGGGGGCGGAGGCGGTGGAAACGGCCGTTAAAGCCGCCCGCAAATGGGGCTACCAAGTCAAAGGCATTCCACAAAACCAGGCCGAAATCATCGTCTGCGAAGGAAACTTCCACGGACGCACCACCACCGTCGTTGGTTTCTCTAGCGAACCACAATACAAAAAAGATTTTGGCCCATTCGCCCCCGGATTTGTGATGGTTCCCTACGGCGACACCGCCGCATTAAAAGCAGCTATCACCCCCAACACCGCTGCCTTCCTGTTTGAGCCAATTCAAGGCGAAGGTGGCGTCATTACCCCGCATGAAGGCTTTTTGAAAGAAGCCTCCGAGATTTGCCGCGACAGCAACGTCCTGCTTGTTGCTGACGAAATTCAGACTGGATTCGGCCGTACAGGCAAGCTGTTTGCCTGTGAACACGAAGGTGTAAAACCCGACATGACCATCATTGGCAAAGCACTCAGCGGCGGCTTTTATCCAGTTTCGGCCGTTTTAGCCAACAAAGAAATATTAGGGCTTTTCCGACCTGGGGATCATGGCAGCACATTCGGGGGCAATCCGCTGGGCGCAGCCATCGGCCGTGCAGCACTCAATGTACTCGTAGACGAAAAACTGGTTCAGCAATCTGCAGAATTGGGAGCCTATTTCAAAGGGCGCTTGCAGCGTGTCGAAAGCGAACATATCAAAGAAATTCGTGGCAAAGGGCTGTTTATCGGTGTTGAGCTGCACGTTCCCGCCCGCCGTTTCTGCGAAGAATTAAGGGATCGTGGCATCCTCTGCAAAGAAACCCACGAAAACGTGATTCGTTTTGCCCCCCCACTCGTGATCACCAAAGAAGAAATCGATTGGGCACTCGACCACATTGAAGATGTTTTAATGATAGATTAACATAAAAACAAATCACGCGAAGGCGCAAAACGCGAAGATTTTTCCTTCTTCTTTGCGCCTACACGCCTTTGCGTGACAATTTTTTGGTTTGATATTTTCTATTTTAGGGCTTTTTCGCGCTATGCAGACAATACTGAAAAAATTCGTGAACGCAATTGGTTATAGATAACTGGCTTTGGCACAATTTGATCAAAATGTGCAGTCACTAATGGCCCCGTTCTATCTCGGGTTTTTTTATCCATCACACCAATAATCCGCGACTCTGATACTTTCTGGTTTTGGTGTGAGCGCAGCGCCATCAAAACTTGCTCACAGCTCATATCGGGCAATGAGCCATCCACTAACGTGACATCGGGTAAAAATGATTCAGCCATTTTCAACCCTTCTTCCCCAGTAGCCGCCCATAACACATCGTAACCGTGAGCTTGCAAAAACCAATTGACAACGCGTGTAACGTTTGGCGTTTCCTCAATACAAAGGACCGTTTGACTTTCTACACCCATCCGAACTACTCCAGTAAAATATGCTACCTAGTACCGCAACTTTATGATTTTGTAGGGTGAATTGGCAATTCGCCCAGAGTGGCGATTTATCAAATCGCCCTACATTTTTAGAAAGTTACGGTACTAGTAACACAATTTAACTAATTATTTGCACAAGTCGTAAGGATATAGACACAATTAAGTGAAAATCGTCACAAATTCATCAAATAAGTGGCTTTGCAGAAGGTTTACCAAGATTGGGCCAATTTTTTGCATAACTTATCAAAATTGATACAAATTGGTCCAATCTTCGAGCACCAGGTTACAAGAGGAAAAAATTATGGCATTACAAACACCACAATCCTATCGAAACTTAGTTATCTACGAAATATACGTTCGCAATCACGGGCGCGATGGCAATTTTGCCAACGTAGTCTCAGACTTACCCCGCATTAAAGAAATGGGTGTTGATGTCATTTGGTTTATGCCGATTCATCCCATCGGGCAGAAAAACAAAAAAGGCGAACTGGGCTGCCCCTATTCGATTCAGGATTATCGCGACATTAATCCAGAATATGGAAACATGAAGGAGTTTAAACTGCTTTGCCAATATGCACACGCGTTGGGGCTAAAAGTGATGATTGATGTGGTTTACAATCATACCTCACACGACAGCATTTTAGTCAACGAGCACCCTGAATGGTTTCATCAAGATGAACACGGCAATCCGGTAACAACCGTTCCAGAATGGAGTGATGTGATTGATCTGGATTATGAAGATAGAGCACTCTGGGATTATCACATTGAATCGTTGCAACAGTGGGTCAGGGCTGGGGTAGATGGTTTCCGTTGTGATGTCGCCTCAGCGCTACCGTTATCGTTTTGGGAAAAGGCACGTGATGAGGTTGCCAAAATTAACCCTGAAATAATTTGGCTGGCAGAGTCAGTTCATACTGATTTTGTGATCAATCGCAGGCGAAACGGGTTAACCGCGCATTCAGACGGCGAACTTCATGCCGCGTTTGACATCTCCTACGACTATGACATTTGGCCGCTTTGGGAACAAGCAGTTGCTAATCCTGATGCACTGCCGCTCTACTTCTCGGCTTTGTGGATGCAAAAAGGTATTTATCCAGCACACACCATCAAAATGAGATGTGTAGAAAATCATGACCAACCGCGCATCATGCAGCGTGCATCTAGTCGAGATCAGGCTTTAGCGTGGACGGCTTTTCAAGCATTCAACGAGGGTCCGTTTTTGATTTATGCAGGCCAGGAATCGGAAAACACTTATACGCCCAATTTATTTGATGAGGATAAGGTTGAGTGGCGCAGTTATTCACTGCAATCGTTTTTGACAACGCTGTGTCACTTGAAAAAAGATACGGTGATGCAAACAGGGCAATTTACGTTGTTGACTTCGCTGCCAGCGTTAACGGCCGTTACCCAAACCCCCACCACCGCCTTATATGGCCTCTTCAACATCGCTGGCAAAGTAGACACAATGCCCACGCCCCTCCCCGACGGCGAATACAAAAATTTACTCAGTGATTTGGGAAATCCTGTCATCGTACAAGATGGAGAAATGGCGCTGCCGGATACGGCCGTTATCGTCCGCTACGAGGGTCAAATTGATGTGGAGAAGTGGCGAGAACGGCCGTTTTAACAAAAAACAATCAACAAAAAACGGAAAACGAAAAACTGAAGTAGGGGGGTGTTTTTCGTTTTTTGTTTTCCGTTTTTTGTTTTTTTGTTATTCTCGCCACTTTTGCAGCAATTTCGCTTCACGCTCCAGCTTCAAACCGCCACGCCATTCATAATCAGCCGGACGCGATTGCAGCCACGTCAGCGTATCTTGTACAGTCTGCGCCAGTGGCCTGAACGTCAACCCAGCGGCAAACGCCTTTTGACAATTAACCGTGCTAAACCCTGCATACCCTTCACTTGGAACCCAAAGCGGCATTTCCACATACGCTCCCACTTCATTTTTCTGCAAAAATTCATCACTCACCCAGGTAAACTGCGCATCGCTGCCGCTAACATCACGACATGAATTCACCACAGCTTGCATCGTCAACGTGTAATCGGGTCCCGTCACATTGTAAGGGCCAGTCAAACGCTGCTCAGTAGCGCGAATCGTCCATTCGGCAATGTCGCGCACATCAATAAACTGTACCGGCGCATCCGGTTTGCCTGGTGCCAGCACATCACCACCTTTCGCGACACGATACGGCCAATAGGTAAACCGGTCGCTGATGTCATGTGGTCCGACAATGAGACCAGAGCGCACGTGCAGAACACGGCCGTTCATTGCTTCGTCTGCCACTTTTTCACACAGCACCTTTAACGGACCATACGTTTCGCCATTGATTTCCTCAACGGTTTCATCTTCCATCGTGCCCAGCGGTGCATCTTCATCCATGCCCACCAAATTGTGTTCCGAATAAACAGAAATCGTCGAGATAAACGTGTAATGATCAACTGCATCTGCTAAAAATTCAGCAGAATCCTGAACCAAGCGTGGCACATAGCCACATGTATCAATCACAGCATCCCATTTACGCCCCTTCAACACATCCAAACCGCCATCCCGATCACCCACCAAACGTTCAACCCCATCATACAAATCAGGATTGCTCTTTCCCCGGTTAAACAACGTCACTTCATGCCCTGCCGCCAGCGCCGCATCAACAATCGCCCGTCCTAAAAATCGTGTACCGCCAATGATTAAAAATTTCATGATTTTACCTCCGTTGGAAAATGAGATTGAGCGATTAGGAGATTGAGCGATTAATCTAATCTCCTAATCGCTCAATCTCCCAATCCCTATCGACCAGAGGATATAGGAATGTTAGATAATTGTCTAGCACAGTCGCCCCAAAACATAGTAAAATAAGGCTAATTGTTATTTAAAATCAACCAGCCGCAAAAACAAAGGAGACCTAAATGAAATTTGATGTAAAACAAGGCAATATCCAAGAAAGCAGCGCCGATACGATTATCGTTAATCTTTTTGACGATGTCACCACACCAAGTGGAG
>QQUD01000260.1 GCA_008501785.1 Chloroflexota bacterium | reverse complement strand
TTTTCGTGGCAAAATTCATAAGAAGGTGCCTCTGGTGATGTTGGTTAGCACCATAAACTTTGCCATGAAAGGGGCATCTTCGCCACCTTTTATCTCTCTATTCGGTTTTTAATGTGCGAAATATAGGCTAAGGTAAATGCTCCGGTCCAAAATGGTCTGGCAGCAGCGTGTGCAGTGTTGTTTCACGGCCGTTTCCATCCACATCAACTAACCACACCGGCACATCCCCCGCAAACTCAGCCAGCACCTGACGACAAGCACCACACGGCGATCCTGCATTGCTGGTAGCGACCACCACGGCATCAATTTTACGATGCCCTTCGGAGACAGCTTTGAAAACGGCCGTTCTCTCTGCACAATTCGTCAAGCCATACGACACATTTTCCACGTTACAGCCGGTGACAATACGGCCGTTTTCCACCAACAGCGCCGCCCCCACTTTGTACTTCGAATAAGGCACATACGCCTGCTCCCGTGCCGCAATCGCCGCCTGAATCAGTTCATCCCTTGTTGCATCTGAGATCATGTCTCCTCCGTTTGGTAATCAGCTACCGGTGAACGGTCATCAGCAAGAATAACCGTTCACCGATTATCATTTACTGGTCACCGACCACCGTCCCATCTGCTACATCCACATCTGCCACCACCACCTGTTCGGCTTGACAATTGCTGCCAATATTCGCGTTACGGATAATGCTGTTCGGGCCAATCACACAATCCTCTCCAATAGTTGTTTGGCCCTGCAAATATGTATTCGGCCAGATGATTGTATCCTGACCAATCGTCACATCTGGGTCAATGTAAATTGTATTTGGATCAATGAGTGTAACACCATTGTCAAGCCAATGAGCATTGGCACGACGGCGAAACGCTTTTTCAACATTCACTAATTCCTTTCGCGTTCCGGCTCCCAACGCTTCATCGGCATCTTCTACTACAATAGATTCAACCAAACGACCTTGCTGCACCGCCATTTCAATCATGTCGGTTAAATAATATTCGTGGCCAGAACGCGCTTGTCTCAACGGCAAATTGTCAATGTTTTGCCACAACCAATCGGCATCAAAGCAGTACACACCGACATTTTGCTCAGGAATGGCAACCAGTTCTGCTGCATTGGGGCGACGGCGTGCATTCGCCAATTCTAGGATTTCTGTAATACGGCCGTTTTCATCCCGCACCACCCGCCCAAACGTATTTTCTGGCCCTGCCATCACCGACAGCATCACCACCGCCGCGCCTGTTTCAGCCTGCAATTTGGCCTGCTGCACCATCGTTGTCGCTCGCAGCAGCGGCATATCACCATAAGTGACGATGAGTTGATCAGAACGGCCGTTTGCCAACCCTTTTGCCATCTGCGTCGCATGACCAGTCCCCAACGCTTCCGGCTGCAATGCATAGTCAGCCCGATCCCCCAACAAATCCTGCACCCCCGTCTCACCTGGCCCTACAACCAAAATTGGAGGCACCTCGGACACAGAAACGGCCGCTTCAAACACATGCTGCACCATCGGCTTCCCGCCAACCTCGTGCAAAATCTTCTGCGTCTTCGAAAGCATCCGCTTTCCTTTCCCCGCTGCTAACAACACAACAGCTAATGTCATTTTCAAAGCTCCTTATTTAGCATTTCAGTCCTTAGTCCTTAGTCCCTAGTAAGCGTCTAGAAATTACTTCCCTGTTCGGAGTGGAGGCTTTAGCCGGAACGGGTTCCGGCTAAAGCCTCCACTCCGGCAACTTAATTCTGGATGCTTACTCAGTCCTCAGTCCTCAGCACCTATCGCTAATTTTCATCCGATCTCAAATCATAAGCAAATCGGGCATGGTTCAAAATTAAATGGATGATCTTTACACTTTTTGGGCGGACCCTTATGGTCGCCCTCTTAGGTCAAAATTGTAAAGTTAATTTGCCACATTCTGAACCATGCCGCAAATCGGATATTACAATATATGATCTCTATAAGAAATAGCGCATTTTATACCAGCGCCTGAACATCCTCTATATAATTCCATCATTCATTTACAAAATTTATTACAAAATTTATTACTATTTACTCAACAGGTACTCTATGCGAAAACATTGGAAACGAATCTTTCAAATCATGCTGATAGCGGTTATTTTGATGGGGATTTTTCCATTTGGTTGGCGGTGGATGGTGCAGTGGCGTTACGGCCGTTTCATCACCCCCATCGAGCAAGCACCCCAAAGCCCTGTCGCCATTGTATTTGGGGCGGCGGTGTACGAAAACGGCCGTTTAAGCGACGTCCTCCGTGACCGCATGGATGTGGCCATCCAGCTATATAAACAAGGCAACGTCAAAAAACTGATCGTCAGCGGCGACAACCGATTTGTCAATTACGACGAACCCACCGCCATGAAGCAATACGCCATCGAACATGGCATTCCAGCAGCAGACATCCAGCCAGATTTTGCAGGACGCCGCACCTACGACACCTGCTATCGAGCAAAACATATCTTTCAGGTAGACGAAGCCATTTTAGTCACCCAGCAATTCCACCTGCCTCGTGCCCTTTTCACTTGCCAACAATTGGGACTTAGCAGCACAGGTGTTGCCGCAGATTTGCAACCCTATCTCGACGCCCGCTGGTTTGCCATTCGCGAAGCTGTAGCTACCAGCAAAGCACTATGGGACGTTATCGAACACGATCCGGCACCTGTGATGGGCGATCCCATCCCAATTTTTTCAAATTAACGGAAGAGACGACACACGCTGGGACACACCACGATGCATGAAAAATTGTAAGGCGATTTTGAAAATCACTCTACATTTTGTTGTAGGAGAAAACAACTTATGAAAGCTGTTGAACTGATTTCTAACTATGTAAACGCCCTTGTTCACCAAGATGCCGAGCGCATGAACCAATCTCGATCCGCAAATTTTGTATTAGATTGGGTGCATGGAGATGCCTATGGCGACAGTCCGCTCTCTGCCGAACAAGCTGCGTCTTTCTGGCCAACCTGGTTTGCCGCCTTTCCAGAAATGGATTACGAAGTAACACGCACCATTGCTGCCGAAACGGTTATTGTGGCCCAATGGACGTTTACTGGAACTCACTCGCAACCTCTGGGAGAACCCGTTTTTGGTGATCCACTGCCACCTTCAGGACGCATCATACGCTTTCGTGGAGTCTCCGTATTTGACATTGCAGACAATCTCATTCAACGGGAAACGATGTACATTGATCTGGCAACACTGATGGTAGAACTGGGAGCCACACCATGAGCCAATCTTCCCCCAAAGCAAATCTTGGCGAAGTGATTATTGCACAGCAAGTCATCACATCTCAACTAGAACCCCGACGTGCCCGCACAATTGTGCTGCTGCTGGCCGCCAGCGTTGCACTCATGATGACCGGATTTGGCATCATCATGCCCGTGTTTGCGCGTCGGCTCAGTGAGTTTGGTGACGGTGTGGAAGCGTTGGGACTGATGACAATGGCCTTTGCCCTGGCGCAAATGATTGCGTCACCGATTATTGGGTCGATGGCGGACAAATACGGCCGTCGTCCCATCATTTTGCTCTCACTTGCTGCATTTGTGCTAACAAACATTGGCTATCTGATCGCACAATCAACCAACATGTTTATCGCCTTTCGGGCTGTGGGTGGGTTTCTCACAGCGGGGCTGTTCCCTGCTGCAATGGGCGTTGTGGCAGATACCATTCCCGAAGAAAACCGGGGACGTTGGATTGGTGTGATCATGTCTGGCTATGGCATTGGCTTTATTTTTGGGCCAGTGCTAGGTGGATTTCTGTACGATAGCTGGGGTTTTGCAATGCCGTTTTCCAGTTCAGCTACGTTGGGTGGACTTGCATTAATTGCCGCAATCATTCTCATTCCCGAAACGCGCACACATACGCTGCGTATTCGTGAAGCACTCATACTGCGTCGTAAAATGGCAATTCGCCGCCGCCAATCCACCTCATTTTGGGACACAATGCCCAAGCCACTTTATATTTTTGGCGTTTTATTGATCGTTGAATTTGCAGCGACGTTTGCGTTTGCATTTATCGAGCCAGAGATGGTTTTTTATGTGTATGATGTCGCTGGCTGGTCTACGATGCAGTTCGGCGTGGTGGTTGGCGTGTATGGCTTGGTTATGGTTCTGGGTCAAACACTACTGGGGCAACTCAGTGATCGCTTTGGTCGCAAGTTGGTCATTGTAGTTGGCATTATCTTGAATGCCTCCCTTTATTTCGGCTTGACTTATTTCAATGATTTTGCATTGATGTTGGCGTTTGCAGGGCTTTCTGGCTTTGGCAGATCGCTTATCGACCCGGCTATCAATGCGTTTTATTTGGACATTACGGCCCCTGAACACCGCTCTCGTGTGGTTGGCATTAAAGGATCAGCGCTGTCGCTAGGTGGCGTATTGGGACCGCTGCTGGTGGTGTTTGCCAGCGGCCGTCTTAGTTCTCTCACCATTTTCCTTAGCGCTGGTGTGTTGATGCTGTTCAATGCATTAATTGCTGCCATTATTCTGCGTGAACCTGCCAGCGTGCAAACCACAGAGGCAATTGATTGGGAGATTTCGGAGCAGCGGGGAAAAACGGCCGTTGCTACCCTACAAGGTCTCGTCATGAACGCCACTTCGATTCGCAAGGCGCGTCTTTCCAACCGATAAAACAGGACCAGTCCTATTGCAATGCTTTTCCGATTCCAGTAAAATGAAATAGTACCCAAGTCACGGGTGCCTACGGATTAAACTAAGTACAAACAAATATGTTTTGTCGCTTAGATGTTTCCTCAACATTCCTTGAATATATTACTGGAAAAACCATGATAACGCTTATTGGCCAACTGGTAGGACCTTATAAACTGGTCGAGAAACTCGGCACAGGAGGCATGGCTGAAGTCTTTAAAGGCGTTGATGAACAAAACAATCGCGTTGCCGCCATCAAAATGATGCATGCCTTCCTCACCACCAATGAAGATTTGGTCAAACGGTTTAAACGAGAAGCGGATGTAATGTCCCAGCTCGATCATCCACATATCGTCGAATTGTTTGGCTTTGACAGCGTAGAAGACCAGAGCTACTATCTGGCAATGGAATATGTGGATGGGCAATCCTTAAAGGATCTCATTCAACAGTTAGCTGATATTGACAGCATTCTTCCTCTAACAAATTCCATCACCATTATGCGTGAAATAAGTGAAGCGCTGGCCTATGCTCACGACAAAGGCATCATCCATCGTGACATTAAACCTGGCAATATCATGATTACAGAAGATGGCAAAGCCGTTTTGATGGATTTTGGTATTGTCAAGCTGGTTGACCAATCTGTGGCGATGACCATGACCGGCACGCTGATGGGAACCCCAGCTTACATGGCTCCAGAGCAAGCATTAGGCCAGCCAGGAGACGTGCGTGCCGATATTTATTCGATGGGGATTATGCTTTTCCAGATTGTGACCGGGGAATTGCCATTTAACGCAGAAACGCCAATGGGCATTATCATGAAACACGTCAGCGATCCACCCCCTTTTGCTGGCTCACTCAATCCCGCATTGCCCGTCAGCCTGCACGAAGTGATCATCAAAGCTCTGGCAAAAGACCCCACTGACAGGTATCAATCTGCAGCTGAATTACTCGATGCGATTCAGCATATTGATGTATCGGGAAAAGAAGAAACCGCCCCCATAACAGCGCCTATTTTTCTAGACATGCCGTCAACCGAGGTAGAAACCGTGCTGCCACCACCTTTCCAGGTGCCGCCGCACATTCCCCATTTTACAGGCCGACACGACATTTTAATTGAGTTAAGCACGAAGCTGACACAGTTAGAAAACGGCCGTATTGTTGGCCTTGTTGGCTACGGTGGCGTGGGCAAAACGGCCGTTGCCATTCAAGGTGTGCATCAACTGCGCGACGCCTTTCCCGACGGCATCCTATGGGCACAGCTCAACTACAGCTCCCCAGAAGCCGAGCTAATCAAATTTGCCACCGCATTTGGACAGGCCGAAGCCGTTTCACGCCAGGTCACGTTGCAACAAAAATCTGAATTTGTACGCAGCATCCTCGTCAATAAAAAGGTGCTCATTGTCCTCGACCAAGTTGAAGACAGCGAACAGGTAAAAGCCCTCATCCCCAGCGGACCAGACAACGTGACGCTAATCACCACCCGCAACGGCAAAATGTTGACCAGCCTGGACGCCGAAATTATCCAACTGCGCACCTTCAACGAAAAAGAAAGTCTGGCACTGCTGCGCAATATCGTCGGCCGTGAGCGCATTCGCCAAGAGCGCGAAGCCGCCAAAAAGCTGAGCAAAATGATAGGTGGACTGCCATTGGCCTTGAGCATCGTGGCCGGTTTTCTCAGCGAAGCCGCCGATTTGAGTGTTAATGAATATGTCGAACTGCTTTCAGACGAGCAAACCCGCCTCGCCAATTTATCCGACTGGGAAGACGCAAATCGGGATGTGGCCGCTTCTTTCGAATTGAGCTATCAAGCGCTGCCGGTTCCGATTCAACGACTCTTTGCTCACCTGGCTATTTTTGACGGCCCAGATTTTGCACCGCACGATGTCGCCGTCATTGCCAAAATGCCACCCGCCCAGGTCAAAATTGGACTTGGACGTCTGCACTTGATGTCACTCATTAGCTCTGGGCTGGGCAAACGGGAGTCGCTGCTGCCGATTAACGTTGTCGACAACAGCCGGTATCGCATTAATCCGCTGTTGAAACTGTTTGCCGTCGAAAAACTGGGCAACCAGTACGATGCCTTACGCCAGCGCACCGCCGAATATTATGCGAACCTGGCGCTGCTCAACCAGGCACCGGCTGGATTTGCACGACTAGACTTAGAGTGGCAGCATGTGACGGGGTCGCTGGCCTGGGCACACGACAATAAGGCCTGGGAATTTTTGCTGATGGGAACCCAGGCATTAACAAAACACGAGCTGGGTATCGTCGGTTTTATGGATGCCCGAGGGCATTGGAATGAAGCACGTAAACTGCTCAACTGGGCATTAAAGGCAGCAGAAACGAATGGTGATCCGCTGATTCAGGCGCGTTTAAACGGCCGTCTTGCCGCCTTCGCCCTCAAACAAGCAGACCAGGAAACGGCCGTTTCCCACCTCACCACGGCCGCCAACCTGCTCGATCCACTGCCCAGCAGCTTCGAGACTGACAGCGAACGCGCCTTTTTATGCGACTATCAGCACCGTCTCGCGTTGCAAGGAGACGCCCAGGCAGCATTAACCCATGTTGAAATGGGGTTAAGCTATTTAGCAAATTATGACGATGAAACGGCCGTACATGAACGTGGCTACCTGCATATTTTGCAGGCTGGCGTTCTCATCAAAACAGGCGAGCTTGATGAAGCAATTACGGCTGCCCAAACAGGATTAGCCGAGTTACCAGATGCCCCCACCTCTGCCAAAGTTGGCGCATACATCAATCTAGGAACTGCCTGCTATTTGCAAGGCAACCTCAATGATAGCATCATCTATTTCCAAGATGCCATTGGGCTGGCAAAAGAGGTAGGAGATTATCGCAGGCTGGCCACATCCACAATGAATCTGGGCATCATCGAGGAACAAAACGGCCAGTTTGACGACGCCATCGAGCAATATTTAAAAGCGCTAAAGCTACATCGCGGGCTAGGCAATGCCGATGATGAGGGCAGCGTTCACATCAACCTCGGCTCCATTTACACAAAAATGGGAGATGATGAATTGGCGCAAGAGCATCTGGAAACGGCCGTTTCTCTCGGCCAACAATTCAACCTGACTGAACTGGAAGCATTTGCACAAGGAGGGCTGGCGGAATTGGCTGCCTACCAAGGAAAATGGGATGCTGTTCAGCAAACAACAACACGGGCCACAACGCTAAGCGCAAACGGCGCATTCGCATTTTTGCAACCGATCATTTTGCGCCTGCAAGCAGAAGCGGCACTGGGTATGGTTGATGCCGCTGCCGCAATGCCAATCATTGAAAAGGCCATTGCCCAAGCAGAGGCAGATGAGTTTGTGCTAGAGCAAGGTATCTGCTGGCGTGTCAAAGGAAAGATTTTAGCCGCACAAGCCAGTGTAGAAGCAGAAGCCGCATTTGAAAAAAGCATGGCACTGCTGGCCGAACAGAGTTCATACGAACATGCCAAAACGCAAATGGCTTTGGCAATCTATTATTTGGAAAGTGAAGTTTATTTGAATAATAAACAGAAAACGGCCGTTGCCCACCGCCAGTTACTAGCGGCCCAAGAAACCTTTACTTCATTACAAGCCGTTCGTGAAGAATCAAAAATCGCGGCAATAATCCGACGCTATTTTTAAACGAGCAGTACTTTAGAATTTTGTTGCTAAATACTTTAGCGCAAATAAGGAAGCTGGTTATGAATGTCGCACACTCTCGTCAATCGATTGCACATTTACTAGGCATGTTTACGCCCTTTATTGTCGCGCTGATTCTGCTGGGCACTCTGCTCAGCCTTTTTGCGCCACCTAACACACGGGCTGATTTACCACTCTCCGCACAGCTTACAAACAAAAAACGCCAACCAGCATCTAGTTCTTCGATTCCTTCACTTTTTCCATCACAAATTAATGCGTTTGTATCTCTCCAGCGACAAAATTATGTCCAATTACTAAAAGTGACCACGCTCAACGGGACCAATCTGCATCCCGACCCCGACTGGGTATCTGATGATTTAGATCGTTCTGTCTACACAGCCTGGGGAGATGTCGATGGAGATGGTGATTTAGACCTGGCCGTTGCCAACTCCAACTTATTTTATGGGGAACCCGGCACACGCATTTATCTCAACGACAAAGGCACTTTGCAGACCAATGCAATATGGACTGCCAACTATGAAGATGAAAATCGCTATCTTGATTGGGGAGACATGGATGGTGATGGTGATCTGGACCTGGCTGTCGCCAATATTGACCGCTCTGATAGTAATCCCAGCCCCAATCGTATCTATCGCAATGATGGCTTAAGCACAGACTTGGACGGTAACTTGATTTTACTATTAGAAGAAGCATGGGTTGATCCGCAGCCCGATTATGACACGGGTGCGGTGGCTTGGGGTGACTATAATGGAGACGGCCGTTTAGACCTCGCTGTTGGTAATGGCGGCTGGACTACCGCTGAACCAAGCTTTGTTTACCGCAATGATGGCCTGGATGGCAATCAAAACATCATCCTGACCCCCGTCTTCACCACTCCAATCGATTCCCTAACAACCGCCATTGCCTGGGGTGATATGGATAACGATGGCTTATTGGACCTGGCACTCGGCAATTTAAACCAGCCAAATCGCGTTTATGAAAATGTGCTCGGCACGTTCATATACGGCGGTCCATTTGGATGGGAATCTGCTACAGGGCTTGATTCGACGTACACCATCCAATGGGGTGACATTAATCTTGATGGCTATCTGGACCTTGCCGTCGGTAACCTTTATGATGAAAACCAGATTTTCCTGAATAATAGCGGCACCTTAAATGCCACAGCTGCTTGGACTGACACGCTCGACTCACCCACTATCCGTATCAGCTTGGGGGATGTGGACAATGACGGGGATCTCGATTTAGCCGTGGCCAATGTGGTCGTAGCCGGGTCAG
>QQUD01000166.1 GCA_008501785.1 Chloroflexota bacterium | reverse complement strand
CGCTGGATACACATTCTCACCACCCGAAATAAACATATCCTTCCAGCGATCCACAATGTAGTAGAAACCTTCTTCATCAAACGTGGCCGCATCGCCTGAATGTAACCAATCATTTTTAATTGCTTCGGCGCTTGCTTCCGGGCGATTCCAATATCCTGTCGTCACATTGCCGCCACGAATGCACAGTTCACCCACCTGGTTCGGTCCTAGCATATTCCCGTCGCGGTCCATGATGCATACATCCGTATGCAGCACCGGCTTGCCCACCGAGCCAGCCTTGCGCACCGCATTTTTCTTGTCGATCAGGAATACCGTCGGCCCTGTTTCGGTCATACCAAAGCCCTGCTGGATGATGATGCCTTTTTTGGCATACTGCTCGACCAGCGATGTCGGCAAAGATGAGCCACCGCTGCCCCAATGCACCACGCCCGACAAATCCACCTTATCAAAATCGGGATATTGCAGCAGCGCCAGATAAATAGCTGGAACCAGCAGCATTTTATTGACGTGCCATTGTGCAATCAAATCCAACATTTTTCCTGGATCAAAAGCTCTCATCACAATCAGCGTCCCGCCCGCATGGAAAATTGGCCCCGCGTACAGCCCCAATCCACCCGCGTGGAAAGTTGGCAGCACATTCAGATTGACATCATCTGAGGTCAAATCAATTGCACGTCCCATCCCTACGGCGTTATAAAAGAAATTACCGTAAGTAACCTGCGCTCCTTTTGGTCGTCCCGTTGTCCCAGAGGTGTAAAGAATGGCCCAGGTGTCTTCATATTTCAGGCGTGGTCCTTCAAAATCATCAGGTGAACCAGCGGCTAATGCGTTCTCGTAGGTCCATTCGCCTTCTGGTGCGCTGTCCGCCATGACAATGGTCGATTCGCAGTTGATTTGGGGGTGGAGGGTGGAAACGGCCGTTTCGAACTCCCCACCATAAATCATCACACGCGGTGTGCAATCATTGATAATGTACGCTAATTCCGGCGCAGCCAGCCGCCAATTCAGCGTATTCAAAATGGCCCCAATCTTGCCGCAAGCAAACAGCACCTCGAAATAATCAGAGCTGTTTTGTGCCAAAATGGAAACCCGGTCACCTTGCTCAACGCCCAATTCATCACGCAAAAAACTGGCTAATCGGTTGGCACGCGCATTAAATTGAGCGTAACTAAACTGCCGCCCACTGTGCGCGTCCACCAGCGCCAATTTTTCTGGTGTCCGTTCCGCATGTCGTTTAATCCAATCAAAGTGGTACATCAATTCAATCCTTCGTGAAAACCTCCGGGAGGTTCATTCAAAAGCCTCAATCCTGCCCGATACCTCCCGGAGGTTGGGCATGTGTAGCCAAAAATCCGAGCAGCAGCGAGTTAAAAACGCCAGCTTTCTCCCACAAAGCAGCGTGGCCCGCACCTGGAATCACAGCAAACTCGGCATTTGGTATTTCTTTCGCAATGATTTCGGAATAATGACGCGGCTTGAGAATGTCTTCATCCCCAGCAACGACCAGCGTTGGTGCTGTGATTTTGTGTAAATCAGATGTGATGTTTAACTGCGAAAAGCTCATCAACAGCGCCGAAAACGCATCAAAATCGAGCAACTTGTAGCGCTCGCGTGCCTGATTGAGTGTTTCCTGGTTAGCCGCAATCCAGTCATTGGCAAAGGTGAGCGGATAAACGACCTGAAACAGCCTTTCTGAGTCGTGTGCTTTTGCTGCGCTGTTCCAGGTTTCAATAAAACCATTAAGCAATGGCTCTACATGGCTCACTGCCGACGTCACCATCAGACTTTTGGTGCGCTGCGGATATTTGAGCGCAAAGATCATGCTAATCTCAGCGCCGTAGGATGTGCCGCCCATGTGAGCCGCGTCAATCTCAAGCGCATCCATCAACCCAGCCAAATCATCAGCGTGCATTTCCATCGAGTACGGCCCTGGCGGATGCTCTGACTGCCACATGCCCCGGCAGTCGTACAGCAGCAACCGATAATGCTTAGCCAAAGCCGCCGTTTGCATCGCCCAACTCGCCGTACTCATCAACACGCCATTAGACAACACCACCACTTCGCCATCTGGCGGCCCGTGCCATTCGTAATAAATTTGGATGTCGTTTACAGTAACTTTAGGCATAGTTGTGTTTGAGAAATCAGATTTTATAATAAATCCGATTTCTGACTTGCAAAGAAATGGAGGTTAAATAATCCCGTGAACTTTAAATTGTCATTCCCGCGAAGGCGGGAATCCACGTCTCAAAAAAGATGGATACCTGCCTTCGCAGAGCCTGCCCTCACGAAGGTGGGGTATGACAATTTATAGGTTTATAAAACCACCGTTCCTAAACCTCAAAAGCTAAAAATGTACGCTTCTCTTCCTCTTCGCCGCGCTCAATAAATGTGACGGTAAGCGGCGTGCCAATATGGCTAATTTCCGGTTTGGCTGATTCAAGCCCCAAAATTTGGGCGCTGATCATCGGGCCTTCATCCAATTTCACCACACCCGTTAGATACGGATTTTTGCGGTCATAACCCGCTTCAATCATGGCATTGGGACCGATGTAAACGGCCGTAAACGCCGCCAACTCCCCCTTACCCGACAACTCAACCCACTCCATCTCATCACTGTGCGTCTCCGGATCAATCGGACGCGGCGGCACAAAAATCTTGCCTGTCGCCTTACTCCGTGCCCCCATCAACTTACCTTCACTCAAAAATGTCTGGAAAGAATGTTCACTAAATGCTCGGTTAATCATTTTTTAGTCCTTAGTCCGGTAGTCTTTAGTCCGGTAGTCTTGACAACTTGACTACCCGACTATCTGACTATTCGACTATCTTCTCTCGTAAATGTGAACAACGGCCGTTTGTCCCGTTCCGCCCACGTTATGCGTCAAAGCCAGATCAATATCGCGATCCACTTGCCGCTTACCTGCAAGGCCGCGCATTTGTTTGAAAACTTCAATCGCCTGCCCTGCGCCCGATGCACCCACTGGATGCCCTTTCGACTTCAAGCCGCCAGATGTGTTAATCGGCTTGGTCCCATGCCGTGCTGTCAACCCTTCTTGCGCTGCTTCATGCCCCTGACCTGGCTCAAAAAAGCCCAAATCTTCAGTGGCAATGATTTCCGCGATGGTGAAACAGTCGTGGACTTCGGCGATTTTGATGTCATCGGCAGCAATGTCTGCCATCTCGTAAGCCATCTGACCGGCGCGTTTTGCTGCGCTGATGCTGGTCAAGTCGGGACGGTCGTGTAACGCACCATCGCTGGCTTGCCCAGACCCGATGATGTACACGGGGTCGTCGGTATACTGTTTGGCAATTTCTTCACTGACGAGGAGAACGGCCGTTGCCCCATCCGTCACCGGCGAACAATCAAACAAGCGCAACGGCCACGCAATCATCGGATTCGCTCGGTCATCCTGCAAAAATGCCATCTCGTTATCCCAGGTGGGAATGGGTCGCCCTTTTCGCTCGGCGCTGCGCTGCTTGGCAGCCATCACGCCAGCAATCGTACTGTTAAATTGTGCTTTTGGATTCAGCGCTCCATTGTCGTGATTTTTCCGCGCCACCTGCATCAACGCTTCTGGCACAGCTCCGTACTTGTGCATATATGCCGTCGCCATCGTTGCATAAAAGCCGGGGAAGGTAAATCCAGCCGGAATTTCGTACAAAATGTCGCCAGCCGTTGCTAACGCTTCTGTCACCTCGGCAATCGGCAGGTTATTCATCTTCTCGATGCCACCTACCAAAACCATGTCGTACGCACCAGAAGCAATCGCCAACAAACCCTGCCGCAAAGCGACACCAGAGCTGGCACACGCATCCTCAATTCGCGTTGCTGGGCGTGGTGTCAATCCCACCCAATCCGCCATAATCGGAGCCGTGTGACCCTGCCCTTCAAACAAATCACTGCTGTAATTGCCAATGTACAAAGCCTCAATGTCGTTGGGCACCAACCCCTTATCCACTGAAGCTCGCATATCCTGGAACGCCTCTACAAAAAGGTCGCGAGTCGTTTTTTCAGGGAACGCACCAAACTGGCTCATCCCTGCGCCCACAACGGCAACACCTCGACCTAGTTTTCGTTTACTCATGTGTTCTTCTCCAAAAATCGTGTTTTCTTGTTGAAAATTAAGACAAATAAGCCATGTCATTCCAAAGTCCTCTGAGGAACCCCCATGGTCTATCATTTAAAGGTAGTCGGGATTCCTCACTCCAAAGACTCCGTTCGGAATGACAGTTTTAAGCTTGGCTAAATTTTTAACTAACAAAGAAAAACACGGTTTCTAACTAATATGTCCATGAAAATGTCTGTTAAATTCAATTGGTTTTTCGATGTAAGGAATGTGTCCTGCATCTTCAATAATCACTTCTTGGTATGTGCCACCGGCTGCTGCATATTTCTCTAAAACTGCGCGGGTTTGTTTGAGCATGGGCTGTGGTGGGTAAACTTTTGGGCCAGGATAACTGGGCAGCAAGCCCATTGCCCCAACTGTGGCGGGGTCTGAAGCCGCGTTGTCAGAAACAGCCAAATCATGACTACCACGAATCCAAAGCACGCTGGTTTTTGGTTCAACAGCAAACAGCTTGTTGACATCCCCGGTGTATTTGGGCGAAAGCGCGTTGGTTGCTCCCCATTTGCCCGGTGCCATGTGCGGCCAGTTTGGTGATTGTACCGAGTCACCAGGTACATCTTGTTCGCTGATGTGAGTTGCCAGCATCGACATCACCAGCGCATCCTCTCGTTCTGGGATTAGCGGCGGTTTGACCAACAGGGTTCGCAGCGCCGAACGTGGCGAAACTGGACTTTCTGTGCTCATGTCGCCTGCCTGCATTCGTTTAATCAGTTCGGGATTGGATAAACCACCCCCTGAACCGGCAAAATCCTTGTAGCAAGGTGTGCCGTCCACATCCTTCGTGCCGCCAAAGCCAAACGGGGAACCGGGATCCACCAACGTAGCCGTTAGGAATCGTGCGGGCACATCCATCATCAGCCGCCAAACGACAACGCCACCAAGCGAGTTGCCCACAATGTGCGCTTTTTCAATACCCAAATGGTCAAGCAGCGCAGTTGCATCATCAGCCCAATCGCCTGCGCCACGTGTGGCGTCTACTTTTTTATCGAAATCAGCCTCGCCAAAGCCGCGCTGGTCTGGCGCAATGCCGCGATATCCGTCAGGCAAAGCCACCATCGTTTCTTCCCACCATGTCGCTGATGAGATGTTGCCATGCAAAAATAGCACCGGCACGCCATCATCAGCCCCGCTAAACAGCACGCGAGTGGAAATGCGGTTGGTAACAATTGTTTTCGCGGTAATCCCATCTATTGTTGGAATCTTCATAACTTTTTCCTCTGTAAATCGAATTGCTAATTCGATATGCGATTTACCAAATCGCACTACGGTTTTCATGGGTGGTGGTGTGCCACGTTCATGAGGTCTCTTCTGTAAATCGAACATCTTGTTCGACTCCCGATTTGGAAAATCGGGCTACTAACTATTCCAAATATTTTTCGCGCAGCTTGTTTTTCATCACTTTGCCATAAGGCGAGTAGGGTAGGTCGTCGGCGAAAATGATTTCTTTGGGTGCTTTGTAGCGAGCGAGGCGTTGGTGGCAGTGGGCAATCAGTTCGTCGGCGGTGACGGTCTGGCCTTTTTCGGTGATGACGATCATCAAACCAACCTCACCCCATTTTTTGTTGGGTTTACCGATGAGTGCTGCGCCGGAAACGGCCGTATGTTCCAAAAACACCGCTTCCACCTCAGCCGCATACACATTCTCGCCACCGCTGATGATCATATCCTTTGCCCGACCCACAATGGTGTAAAATCCATCTTCATCCATTCGCGCCGTATCGCCCGTGTAGAACCAATCGTCGACCAGCGCGTCGGCGGTGGCTTTGGGATTTTGCCAATATCCGGTGCTGACATGTGGTCCTTTGATGAGTAGTTCCCCCTCATTACCCACCGGCACGTCGTTGCCATTTTCATCGACCAATCGCATATCGCTGTGGAAGATGGGGCGGCCCACGCTGCCAGTTTTGGGCACAGAATCTTCGTCGGTCATGCTGAAGCAGTTGGGACCTACTTCCGTCAGGCCATACCCCTGGCGGAAGACGATGTTTTTGGCGTTACGCCATTTTTCCATGAGGGAAGGGGGACAAGGTGCGCCACCACTGATGAAGAAATGAACATGGCTAAAATCAAGTTCGTGAAAATTGGGAGCATCGAGCCACATCTGAAAAATGGTGGGTACACCTAGAATGACCGTGCATTTTTCTTCCAAAATGATGTCTAGTGTTTTCTCAGGATCAAAGCTTTTGGAAAGAACAATGCGTCCACCCAGATAAAACAGCGGCGTTAAAAAGGCAAAAAGTCCACCTGCGTGGAATAAGGGTGTAAATACGGGCGATACATCATGCTCGGTTAATCCCCAACTGGCGGTGGTGTTGAGGATGTTCCATAACACTTGCCGCTGTGGGATGATGGCTCCTTTGGGTCGTCCGGTGGTGCCTGAGGTGTAGAGGATGCAGTGTGGGGTGTCGCCGGTGAGGGAATACGGCCGTTTCGGTTCCCCACCATCCGCATCTTCTAACTCATCTTCATATGAAAGCGCCCCTTCAATTTCCGCACCACCTAGCGTGACAAACTGATCGACTTTGATGTGGGGGCGCATCTCTGCCAGCATCTCCACAAAATCAGGGTCACAGAGCAGCACTTTCGGGTCACAATCATTGACAATATAAGTCAATTCAGATGCCACTAAGCGCCAATTCAGCGGCGCTAAAATTGCACCAATCTTGGCAAGGCCATAAAACAAGTCAAGATATGGCACACAATTGTGCGCTAAAATAGAAACCCGATCTCCTTCTTGAATGCCGCATTTTTCCCGCAAAAAATTAGCGGCCCGGTTGGAACGCTCGTTTAATTGCGCATATGTGAACTGTTGGCCCGTGTCTGTAAATAGCAATGCCTCACGCGCTGGTGTCAATAGTGCTCGTTTGCTCAATAAATCCGCTGCGTGCATACCATCCGCCTTTTTTCGGGTTGGTTTGTAGCGCGATTTTCAAAATCGCTTTACAAAATTGCGTGAAACGTAGTGTTGAACGCTTCTGGTTGTTCGATGAAAGGTGAATGACCGGCATCGGCAATCACTTCTTCCTTGTAAGAGCCGCCATTCGCTTGATATTGATCCAAAATTGCGCGAGTCTGAGCCAGCATGGGTTGTGGAGGGCATTCTTCAGCACCGGGCCAACCAGGAACAGCACCCATCGCGCCTAGAGCAGCCAAGTCAAACATGGCGTAGTCGCTGACAATCAAATCGCTGTCGCCGCGAATCCACAAGACAGGCGGTTTGGGATCGATGTCTACCAGGGCGCTGGCGTTGAAATATTTGCGATTGAATGCAGGTAAAACACCTTTGTCGCCAGGAGCGGCACCGGGCCAATTGGGGGAGGGAACGGCCGTTCCCGGATACCAATCATCTCCAATCTTCGTCGAAATCATCGAATCAATCAGCGCATCTTCCCGCCCTGCGATGAAAGGTGGTTTGACATAAAACTGCCGAAACACGTTGCGCGGAGCCATTGGATTTTCGGTTCCTTTGTCTCCATTAGCCAGCGCCTGCACAAAGTCGGGATTGATGCCTGAGGGTGCGCCGTCGTTGTAAGTCATGGTGCCAGCAGCATCTTTGCTGCCGCCATAGCCATAAGGTGACATCGTATCGACCAGCGTGATCGAAAGCAGTTCAGCCGCATGAGCAATCGCATATTTCATCACAATGCCACCGCCCATACTGTGTCCGACGATGTGATAGGATGCCATCCCCATTGTTTGTGTTAACGAATGGATGTCATCCACCATATCCGACAAGCCCAATGTTGCGTCAATTGGCAGTGGTTCGGTATCGCCGTAACCGCGCAGATCAACCGCGACGGCCCGATAGCCATCTGGCAAGGCTAACATCGTCTCTTCCCAAAATGTGGCTGAAGAGCCGTTGCCATGCACAAACAAAACTGGTGTGCCATCAGCAGGGCCACACGCCAAAATATGAATATTGAGCCGATCCGTTTGGACCATTTGGGATTCAATACCAGGTAAGGTTGAAATCGAGGACATGAAATTCTCCTTTTGGGGGTGGTCACTGGTAGCTTGTTGCTGGTAATAATCCCACCAGCAACCAGCTACCAGCGACCAGTAACTAAATCACGTTCCAACAACAATGCCGCCGTCAACTCGTAATGTCTCTCCACTAATAAAGCTGGCTTCATCTGAAGCCAGGAAAAGATAAGCATTGGCAATGTCGCGTGGCTCACCTAGGCGGCGCAGTGGTGTGCGTGCTTTCATGCCATCGAGGATTTTTTCAGGCATTTGTCTGACCATTTCGGTGAGCGTAAAGCCGGGAGCCACTGCGTTCACGCGAACGCCGCTGCGTCCTAATTCTCGTGCCCACACTTTGGTCATGCCAATCACGCCAGATTTAGTCGCGACGTAGTTGGTTTGGCCAAAGTTGCCATCTAAACCGACGATAGAGGTAGCATTGAGCACAACACCGCCGCCTTGATTGATCATGACGGGGGCAACTGCCTGGGTGCAGTTGAACACGCCTTTGAGGTTGACGCTGATAACGAGGTCGAAGTTTTCTTCAGACATTTGTTTAACTAATTGCCCATTTTTGACTTTGACGAGGGTGCCATCACGCAATACACCTGCATTGTTGACGAGGATATCAATACGGCCGTATTTCTCCACCACCGCATCCACCCAATTTTGCACATCCTGTCGGTCTGCCACATTCACTTTGTAGAAATCGGCTCCGATTTCAGCAGCGGCTGCTTGGCCCATTTCTTCGTTTACGTCACAAATGACAACTTTTGCGCCTTCTTCGGTGAAGCGAACGGCCGTTGCTTTGCCAATCCCTGCTGCGCCACCGGTGACGAGCGCTACCCTATCTTTCAATCGCATCTTAAGCTCCTTGGTTATCACATTTTTAAATCGAACGGCTTCAAAAAAGCCATCCGGCACGGTCAAAAACCGGCCGGAGCATGTTGTAATCCAACTGTCATTCCGAGTAACCAATGCCGGGAAGACCCCGCACAGGAAAGGGAAGAAACTTGTCTTGTAGTTGTCATTCCGAGGTCCTCCGAGGAATCTTGCTTTGAGGTCGGGGAATAATGACTGACTCGAAGCAAGATTCCTCACTCCGAAGACTCCGTTCGGAATGACACTTTTGACCTGTTTTGCTTAGAAAACACACTTGTAGGTCAAAATAGTTAAACTGCTTGTTTACCCCATTGCACAATGCCTGCTGCCCAAACGTAGCCAATACCAGCCGCCACAATTGCCATCAGATCGCCATCTTTTAATCGCCCTTGAGCCACGCCTTCACGGATGCTGAACATGGCATCTTGTTCACCAGTGTGGCCGATATGGCCCAGGTAAACGGCTTGTTCTTCGGTCAATCCCAACCGAGTCAGCATGTCGCGATGGCCGGACGGTTTGATAAGAACCATGTTTAAGAAATCGAGGTCGGCTTTGGTGTAGGGGGTTCCGTCTGGTTTGGTGCCGCTTTTGCGCAAAGCTTCATCTACACACTTCACCCAATTGTCCATGCTGACTTCGTTGAGTCGGCCTTT
>QQUD01000036.1 GCA_008501785.1 Chloroflexota bacterium | reverse complement strand
TGAGCTGTCTAAGTAAACCGCAGAAAGTTTTCAGAATTTTTAACCACAGATTTCGCAGATTTCACAAATTGTTTCTGGTTCAAATCTGTGTAAATCTATGTAATCTGTGGTTTATTTGTTCTTAATTCTTTTTGCTGATCACTTAACAGTTTGATGGGATGGATAAAACGTTTCTTACGTCAACAGTTTAATGGTCAAGCAGGTAGATGACAAGGGAGAAAACAATGAGCATTCCCGAAGTGGAGGGTTAGGCAATTACTGGTTATGTTATTCGTAACGAGGTGGGATGCTTAACATGTTATACGTCTCATCTGCCCAAATCTCTAACCCTATTTGTGTACTTACACGCTCTCGCCACTTGTTGACATCTTTCCTTGCTTCCATTAGAAGGCATTCGGCCGTTTCTCCATATTCGTTTAGTAGATAATTCTCCAAACTTTGCTGTGTGACCATGCTCCCGGAAGGCTTTGTGGGGAAAGCACTGACAATGAGTCCATGACAGCTTTTTAAGAAGATAACAAGAAATATGCCGGTTAGCATCCCAAAAATCGTCAAAACGCCAACTTCACTGGGGCAAAAGAAAGTAAAAATATGATGATGAGAAAGGGTGTAGCTTTTTTTGTCGTTTGTTTTGCCTGTTCACTGATTTGGTTTACTAATTCAAGATCAAATGAATTGCTCTCTGGTGGATACCCCCATTTATTTTGATCATTTTGTGTTAAAAGAAAAACACCTTGCCAGATTAAAGATATGAGCGTAACGCCGATAAAAATAGGGCCATCTATTTGCCAAACTATCCTCTTCATATGTTGTGACCAGCCTGTGACACAGCAAGCTGCAAGAATGGCCCAGATTGAGATTCCTCCAAAATATGTAATCATTAATAGACTGAAGAAGAAATCTCTCATTGGGTTTCTTTGCATTCGATAAATATAAATAGGGCTGTAATTTTGAAGAGGAATTTCTCGACGGCATCAATTTGCATTGCTCCCGATTTAGTTTGTTTAGGTGGTTTATTTTGTGATTGGAATATTGTTAGGAGGGAAACGGCCGTTTCCCTCCCCATTCGCTAATTCCTAATATTCGTTGTTCTCACCCTACTCAAAATGAATCGCATCCAAAATTCGTATCCGTGTCGCACGTCGAGCCGGTAAAATTGCTGCCAAATGTGACACAGCCACAGCAATAATCAAACCAACCACCACCCGCGTCATCGGCAGCACAAACGTCAGCGTGTAGCCAGACATCGTCGCCATCGACAGCAAAAATAGCTTTGAGAGCAAAAACCCAAATAACAATCCAAGCACGCCCCCAAGCAGGCCCAACACCCCAGCTTCGGCCATAATCATGCTCAACACCTGTTTACGCAGCACACCAATACTGCGCAGCATCCCGATTTCCTGTGTGCGCTCCATCACATTCATCGTCAGCGTGTTGGAAATACCGAAAAACGCAACCACCATCGAAATGACTGCCAGCACGTCAAACATGCTAAACGCTTGCGCCATCAACTGAAATGCCCGCTGCTTCAAGCTTTGATTCGATTCCAGCACCAGATGATACCGTTCACCAAACAGCGCATCAATCCGATCCATGACGCCATCAACCGTTGCCGACTCATCAATCTTGACCATGTAAGCATTCGCATCCCGCACGCGGAAATGCTGTCCCATGTCGTCCCAACTGCCTTGTACAACCAGCCCTTGATTGTAAAAATCAACCACAACGGCTCCTACTTCAAACATGTGTGGTCCGGTTTTGGTCATCAATTGCAGTTGGTCTCCCGGCATCAAACCATATTTTTCAGAGATAACGCTAGAAACAAAGATAACGTTGCCTCCCGCCAGTTGGTTCATTGCATCTTCTTCACTACCATCCCCTGTTTCATTAAAAATAAAGGAAGTAACTTGGGAATACGCCGCTACATTAACCCCGGAAAACAGCACATTTTCTTCGGTGCCATCTGGGGCAACCATTTCAACTTGGAGGTAGCGCACTGGTGAAATAGCTGCGATCCCATCGACACCCATCATGCGCCGCCATAAATCATTTTTCAGATTAACAGAAGAAGTAACGTATAAATCGCCTCCCATGTACCCTGCTAACCAATCTTCCACATCGCCCTTGAACGATTCCGTCATGACCCAAACCACAATCATCATTGCCACGCCAATCATGAGGGCGGCGACGGTGAGGGTTGTGCGAATTTTTGAGCGTTGGATGTTGCGACTGCCTAACATGCCGCTGTTGCCGTAAACACGCTTGATTAAGTAGCGTGTTGCGCGTTCCCATGAGCCGATAATGGCAGGCAATGTAAATGTGCCGCCAAAAAACAGCCCAGTTACTGCCATACCCCCCACACGAAACTCGGCATCGTTGGGGAATGGATTCCACAACAGCAGTACGGTAGACACAACAAGCAATACAATACCTAAACGCCACCCTTTGCGAATAATCCAGCCTTCTTTGCGTAAGCCACGTGTTCGTAAAGCTTCTAGCGGTGAAATGCGTGACGCTTGCCATGCCGGAATCAGGGCCGCCACCAAGGTCACAACCAGCCCAATCACGCCACTAAAAATAACAAGGTTGACGGGGAGTGCCACAGTGGATAAATCTTGGTCGAGGATGACGGCCATGAGCTGAGACAATCCCCGTGCCATAAGGATGCCCAAGGCAATGCCCAACAGCGACCCGATGAGACCTAAAAACCCGGCCTCTGTCAGAATTTGAACAGCGACTTGTCGCTGCGTAAAGCCAACGGTGCGCAGCATGCCAATTTCTCGCGTGCGCTCAACAACTGTCATGGAAAAAGCGTTGTAGATAAGAAACGCGCCGACAAACAGGGCCATGCCGCTCAAAAAGTCGAGGCCAATGCGATAGTTGCCGAGCATTTGCATCATGCGCTGGCCTTGCGCGGCTGGATAGATGACAGAATATTCGTCACCGAGGCGGGTTTGCAGAATGTCTTGCAACAATTCGATGGTGCTGCTGCCTTCATAGCCGGGGGCAGCGATGATGTCGATTTGGTCCAGCTCGTAAGGACGGGCAAACCATTTTTGGGTGGTTTCGATGGGAACGACACCAAATGCGCCGTTGTTGGTGCGTCCGGCTCCTTGTTCATCCATCAACCCGACGAGGCGCAGTTTTTCGACGCCGTAGGCGGTGGCGATTTGTACCCAATCACCCAGTACAAGTTCGTGTTCGTCGGCGTAGGTGTTGACGAGGACGATTTCTTCGGCGTCGGTTTCTTCGGAGAGGAAACGGCCGTCAACAACCGTATACTCCCGCGTCTCAAAATCCAACACCGGATCAATCCCATAAATCATCAACCCACCAGTTTCGGCACCGAACATGCTCATGCCCAGTTCGTCGGGGGCGGCTTCGTTGGCAAGAACGGTGGTGGCGTGGATGGAGGGAACGGCCGTTCCCACCCCTTCCTGTCGATTTACCACCTTAATCAAACTCTCGTCCAACCCAATCGAATCGCTGCTGGCATTGACAATAACTAAATTGGCCTTGCCTGACGTGTCCGAAAAAAGCCGGGTAATTGCCGCCATTGCCGCCTGGTTGGTGATGCCCATGCTCAAAATGCCTGCCACACCAAGGATGATGCCAAACATGGAGAGGAGAATGCGTAACGGCCGTTCTTTCAGCGATCTGAGCAGCAGCAGCCGGATTAATTTCATAACATCACCGCCTCTAAATCCTCCATCGTGGCCATCACCGCTCGGCGGCGTTCATTCAAATCTTTCTCTGATTCGAAACGAAGCTCTTTCACAACCACGCCGTCTCGCAAAAACACGACGCGGTCTGCATACGCCGATGCCGTTGGATCGTGTGTGACCACCACAATTGCCTGATTCAATTCATCACACGAGCGGCGCAGCAAATTCATAATCGACACACCCGTTTTTGTGTCCAGGTTCCCCGTCGGTTCATCGGCCAGCACAATCGCTGGCTCCGTGACCAGCGCCCGTGCCAACGACACTCGCTGCTGTTCGCCACCAGAGAGCTGATCTGGCTTATGATCCCGCCGTCCGCTCAGACCCACCATTTCCAAAATACGAGTCAGGCGATCTTCATATTTATCACTATCCTGTCCGTCAATCAGAATGGGCAGCAGAATATTTTCCGCAGCGGAGAGCGTGGGCAGCAAATTGTAAAATTGAAAGACAAACCCCACATTATGCCGTCGCACCAGCGTCGATTCATTTTCATTGAGCAACGACAATCGCTTGCCTGCCAAGGTGACTTCGCCATCGGTTGGTTTGTCTAAGCCGCCAAGCAAATGCAGCAGCGTTGATTTTCCGCTGCCCGAAGGCCCCATGATGCCCACAAACTCACCTTTTTCCACGACGAAGTCCACGCCGTCTAATGCATTGACGGCATGTTCACCCAATTCGTATTTTTTTCGTAAACCGATTGCTTCCAAAATGCTCATAATGATTTACCTGCTTTTTGATGCTGCTTGGCGCGGTGGAAAACCGGCCTGAGCGGGATATGGTTTGAAGTTTATCGACTTTCCCGGAAGCTGAGAATTTGATTTTGCTTGAGACATTGATTCAAAGCTTCCGGGAAAATGATGTAACAATTTATTTTACAGTGTACTCGTTCCAATAGCTTGCTGTGGATGATTGTGAATGAAGATTTTGCCCTGATAACCATCAACTGTTACCAGAGTTTCATCAGACAATTTCATTGCGCCATTCACCGAAACGACGGCGGGAATATTGTATTCACGGGCAATGATGGAGCTGTGAGAGAGCATCCCGCCAGATTCAGCAATAACAGCCCCGGCGTGACGAAAGAGCGGTGTCCAACCCACATCCGAAAAGGGAATGATCAGCACATCACCCCGCTGCACTTTGTCAAAATCGGCAATGCCTTTCACAACCCGGCTGACGCCGGTATAGGTGCCATTCGATGTAGGTGTTCCACTCAGTTTATTCTCGCTGCTGATCGTGACAGGAGGGGGCGTATCGCCGTAAATTGTGTTGGGTAGCTCTATTTTTTCGAGTGACTTCATTTCGGCCATGCGTTCTTGAATGGTTGTGGCAATTGTGTGTTCAGGTTCCTGTTGCGTGACAATTGCCCTGACTTCATACTCATAGAGGTAAAAGATATGGTTAGGTTTATCAAGAATCCCTTGCTCTGTCAAGCGGCGGCCTAATTCGAGGAAGAAAACATGATAAAGATTGTTGCTGTAAGCATACAGCGCACTGATTCTTTCTCGATAGTAACAAAACCGTCTGGCTCGATGATAAAAGTTGTTCAGAAAAAGTCGATGGAGCCTGGGAAGCGGCAGCGATTCGAATCTTGGTTTAGGCGCTGTTTGCCGCTGCTGTGAATCACTGCGTTTAATGAGATTGAGGATCACATCTGGCTTTTCACGCCAGGTTGTGGTTGAAAAATCGTTTGTATTGTCACTGAGATAGCCAAACTTTTCAATGAAAATATTTAACGCTGTTTGCAACGGTTTTAGATTTGGCAACTGTTGGAATTCTGCAAATGTTGCTTTTTGAATCTGGTTTTGCTGCTCGGTGGAAAGGGCATGAAATTGGCGGGTGAGTTGAGCCAATTGAATGTTTGGATCGTATGTTTGAATTTCTTCCATACCGTGTGTCAGGTGGAAATCTTCCAAGCCAAAGCCAGATTTACGCAGCCGTGAGTCTAAAATTTTGTTATGGACAAACATTAAGATCATGCCGACTGTGGTGTGATAGCTAATGGGAAAACTGAGATTGTGTAAGGTGTCGATATATTCCAAAATATCTGCTTCGCTTGCCTGCTCAAGGTCATTAATCGGAAATGCCTTGATTCTTTTTTCCATCTGTGGGAAAAACTTTTTAAGCTGACGCCCAAACCACAATTTATGATGAATGAAGCCAATGACCCGAGGCATGTGCCGTAATGCCTGGAAGGACATTTTCATTTTTGGTTTTTGAGCAGCTTTGGCCTTGATTCCCATCATGTTTTCGAGGGAGTCTGGGGGCAGCCCCATGGCAGAAAACATGTTGCCCAAGGCGGTATTGTTGAAATAGGCATGGAAGTAAAATGTGCGGGTTAGTTCTGACTTTTCAAACTTATCATTGCCAATAATCTCGGCAACGACTTGTTTGATGATGTGTTCGTGGCGGGGGGCGTTGATAGACCAAACGAGTGGTTTGATGAATCCAGGGAGCATTTCTTTGGAGATGGCGTTTGAATAAACGGCCGTTTCCCTCAAATTCGTAATCGGCCGCATCTGCAACCAATACACATGCTGCCCGTCATATGCCCATTCTAAATCGACATCCTGTTTAAATGTTTTCGCAATGCGATGCGTGGTTTCGACAATTTCAGTCAGCACAGGTTCTTCAAGCACAGCCTCTTCCGATGCCTGAATAATTTGCCCGTTTTGTGCAGTCCATCGTGATGGTGTGACACCACTTTGAACCAACCGTTCTCCTTGTCCCGCAACTGCTTCGATGACAACTTCGTTAACGGCCGTTACCGGATTCTTACTGAAGGCGACACCGGAGGAAACGGCCGTAACCATTTCCTGAATCAACACCGCCATCTGAATCTGATCACGTTCGCGACCAGCCTGCTGCACATACGCCTGAACTGTATCTGCATTGGTGCTCTTCCAAATGTTGCGAATTGCTGCCAATACAGCATCCACCCCTTGCACATCTAGCCGACTCGTAAATTGCCCCGCAAACGAATGCGCAAATCCATCCTCCACATTGGCAGAGGAACGCACGGCATATGTGCAATTTGTTTTTAGATTTTCACTTAGTTCGGTTTGAAGTTGTGACAACAGGTCTGTTTGGTTTTGTGTGTATTGCTGGTACGCATTCCACGTACAAACCATTGTGTTTGGCACACGAAACCCTTTGGTACGCAACGCTTGCAATCCACTGGCCTTATTGCCAATAGACTTAGGCATCCCCCGTTCACCTAAACGATAAATGAGCCGCTGCTGGTTCATTGGTCCCTCCTTGCATGGCAGGCAAACTCAATTGAAAGGGGCAAAGGACAAGGAGCAAGGTCCAGGTTTTTCTTGCCTTCCTTGCCTCTTACCCCTTTCAATTTCGACACACTATACTTTTTTCAGTAATCTAAATCGATCCATGATTTTTTTCATACCGCGTCCCATGGGCATTTGATCCATTGTCATTTCAATGTCTTCTTTGCCGTGTTCTTTGCGGTACGCAATCACATTTCGAATATCTGGGATCATGGCGACTGTAAAAATAATATTGACAGCCAGACCATACAGTAAATAATATCCCGGTTGGTCTTTTGTGAGCCACATCCAAGGGAATATGAGCCACAATCCGGCCAGAAACGCAACCAGCATATCTTTCAGCACCACCATGCCAAAAATCATGCCTACCGTTGATGTGACCAATGCGCCAATCCAATCAATGGCAAAAAAGCCACCATAAAAGGTGGAAACGCCACGTCCACCTTTAAATTTGTAAAAAATGGGCCAATTGTGGCCAACCATTGCAAATGTGGCGGCTATAAAAAAGTATGGATCATCTGGATAAAGGTATCTAAATGCCAGGGTGGGCAAAAACCCTTTGAGAATGTCGAGCATACCGATTGTACAGCCGACGCGGGGGCCTAATTTCATTGAAACTGTATTGCCACCCATAGCACTCATCTTCATTTTTTGGTCGGTGCCGGGAATGTCCATTTCCACATTGTGAATATCGACTTCTGGCGCGACAATGCGACTAACGATACGGGCAAATGAAATTGAACCAATGAAATAGGGGAGCAAAATTGCGGCCAGCAGAATTGTTATTTCCATGTGTTCCTCCAGGATGTAAACGATGATGCTCGTTTATGCGTCGAACAAGGCCTAATTCTCTTTGCTCCATTATAAACAGTTGATTCCCTATTTGTCACCCCGTATTACTTCTTTAGTAACCCAAGCCGATCCATGATTTTCTTCATGCCACGTCCCATAGGCATTTGATCCATGGTTACTTCAATATCTTGTTTTCCATGTTTGCGCCGGTCGGCAATTACCTCTCGAATCTCTGGGATCATCGCCACCATAAATATGACATTCACAGCTAACCCATAAAGCAAATACAAAAGAGGTTGCTCTTTTGTAAGCCACATCCAGGGCAAGATAAACCACAAACCAGACAGAAACGCAATTAGCATATCTTTAAGAACGACCATTCCCAAAATCATGCCTGCGGTTGACGTGACTAAAGCCCCAACCCAGTCAATGGCAAAAAATCCACCGTAAAATGTGGAAATGCCACGTCCGCCTTTAAATCCATGATAAATAGGCCAATTGTGTCCGACCATGGCAAATGTAGCGGCAATAAAAAAATACGGTTGATCTGGATAAAGTAGCCTAAATGCTAAGGTTGGCAAAAAACCTTTAAGAATATCTAGGATACCGATTGTACAGCCAACACGTGGCTCTAGTTTCATTGACACTGTGTTTGCGCCAATGGCACGCATCTTTCTTTTTTGACCGGTTCCGGTAACGTCCATTTCTACATTGTGGATATCGACATCAGGTGCAACAAGACGACTGACAATTCGGGCAAATGAAAGTGAACCAATGAAATAGGGGAGTAAAATCGCGGCCAATAGAATCGTTACATTCATATTTCCCTCCAAATTGCAAACAATTGGCTTGTTTTACAATAAATATGGCCGGTATTTCTTTACAATATTATATACATTTCAGAGGTTGCTTGTCATCCTGATAGCTGCGGCATCGCCTTCTCTGCAAACAAAGTCGCTGCGTCTGTGTTTGGGAAATCGGCAAATCGGAATATGAAATGCTTTACGCCCATGTCTGTAAAACGCCATAGCTGTGCTGCAACCTTGTATGGTGTACCAAATACGGCCGTTTTCGCATCCTACATCGGACCTTTTTTTCAATTGCCTGCGCTGCTTCATGCATTGTAAACATTTGCTGTATCAATAAAATTGATGCTGCCATCTAGCGTCCGATTGAAGATTTCGAATGACTCTTTCTCACCATTGGGTTCTGGAAAATTCATTGCACCCAGACACAGCGGAGAAACCTTAACGCCAGTTCGCCCTAAAACACGGTATTCCATATCCAAACCCTTTACATAGTATTGATTGTTTTGCAAAAAATGAAGATTGTTACACGACAAGATTACACGAGAAAGGGGGGGAGGGGAAGTAAATGGTAAGCGGTGAGCAGTAAAGGTAAGCAGTTGATCCGTTCACTGTTTACCTTTACCGTTTACTGTGTACCGATTACCGTTTACTATTCTGTGCATACCGCTTGCTTTGTGAGGAGCGGCTGCGAGTTTGGTTGTTGTTACGATTGCGAGAGTTGTTGCCGTTGTTGTTGCGAGAACGGCCGTTAGTGCGATTGCCAGAGCCGTTATTACGATTGCCAGAGCCGTTGTTGCGGTAACGGCCGTTTCCCTGAGATCGATTACTGCCATTCGATTTCAACTGATCTTCTGGCACAAATTCACCGTAATCAAAATCTGGCAGCCGTCTGCGTTCAATTCTTTTGCCCAGCAGCCGTTCAATATCGCGCACCATGCTTGCTTCTTCAGCCAACACAAACGTGAACGCTTCACCACTCTCTTTGGCGCGTCCCGTGCGTCCAATGCGATGCGTGTACGCATCGACCGTA
>QQUD01000760.1 GCA_008501785.1 Chloroflexota bacterium | reverse complement strand
AAACGCAATAATCGCTCTAGCGTACTGATTAACCGTTCATGTCCGGCTAGTTTCAGCGTTGTTTCAGTTTCGATGCCGGTACTCAGCCGCAGCATCGAGAGTGGCAAGTCTGCCTGCACGATTTGACGAACGGCCGTTTTCCCCGCCTCAAAATCTGGGAAAAAGACTGAGTGAAATACTTCCTTTTCCGGTAATTGCGAAACGCGCACAGTCGCTTCCGTCACAATGCCCAATCGCCCTTCCGACCCCATCACCATTTCGCGAATGTCGGGACCGGCGGCAGAGGCGGGCAGCGGTGGCATTTCCAGTTCTCCGGCAGGCGCAACCAGTTTACCCCCCGCAAACAGGTCTTCAATTCGGCCGTAACCGCGTGACTGCTGTCCACTAGACCGCGTCACAATCCACCCGCCTAGCGTCGAGTATTCAAACGACTGCGGATAATGCCCCAGCGTGTACCCCTTGGCGCGTAGTTGTGCTTCCAAGTTCGGGCCAGCCACGCCTGCGCCAAACGTGGCTAATCGGCTGGCCGTGTCCAGGCGACGCATTCGGTTCAGTCGCTGCAAATTCATCGTTAAAATAGGACGGTCGCCCGGTTCTGGGTTGATATGCCCCACCACGCTGGTGCCACCGCCGTAGGGAATCAGCTTCACATCATGCTCTTTGGCAAAGTCGAGCAGCGTTTTCACCTGCGCATCCGTTTGCGGAAACGCAACGCCATCTGGAAAAGCTTCGATGCTGCCGCTGCGCAGTGCCAACCAATCAGGAAAACTCTGCCCCCGCGCATGACGCAACCGCATATCTGCATCCGTGTTAATCAGCGGATGCTCAGTCAATTGTGATTGCGGCACAGCCGCCACCACGTCAGCCAATGCTGCATCTTTGGGTGGCGTGGTGGCCCCAATCGCCGTATCTAAAAATACCCCAGCATTTTCCGGCAGCTCATTTGTAATCGACGTTTCACCCCATCCATTCCAACGTTTCATGTGAGACCTCTTCCAGGCCACAAGTCGATACTTTCCTGCATCATGGTGCGAACGGCCGTTTCCACCTTCACCAAATCTTGCTGTTGAATCAAATCATGCATCGTTTGATAAAAGGCGCGGGAGCGGCGGCGGGCAGGTTCAGACAGGAAATAGAGTTGGGCCATATTTTCATAAAAATCGGTAAAACCGTTCATGATCAATGTATAAATCGGATTTTCGGAAGCAATGGTGAGGGTACGGTGCAGGTGCCAATCAAATTCGGCAAACGCATCAACTGCATCTGGCAGGTTGATGCCTTGCTGAAAAAGTGCTGTCATTTCATCAGGATGATGGCGGGCGGCTTCCCGCGTGTAGCTGGGAGCCATATCGGCGCGAATTTGCAGCAAGTTTGCCACAAAGTTGGGCGGTACAGACTCAGCATGTTGCACAAGATTGGAGAGAACGTTCATTCGACCGTCTTTCCAATAATCGTTTACCACCGTTGCTTTGCCGTGATTGACGGTGAACCAGCCGTCTCGTTCTAGCCGCCGCAGTGCTTCACGCAGTGTGGGGCGCGTCACGCCCAGCATCTCAGCCAGCTTGCGCTCACCTGGCAATTTGCTGCCAATGGGGAATGTATCGTCGAGCACTGCTTTTACTAGTGTGGATTCGGTGTGGTCTAACGGCCGTTTTGGTGCTTCCCAATTCATGTATGCTTCCTAAAACCTTCAACTGGTAAGTGGTCATACCAGTTTGACTATAATAAAAGAAACAACAGCTTCTGTCAATCATTACTTATTTGATGCTGATCAAATTTTTTACAGTGGTGGAAATTACATGGACTCAGGTTTTACTCAATGACAAAACTCTGCAACATTTCATCGAATACGGGGGTGTTTTGCTCAAATTCTGCAGAAACAGATGAAAAAGTTAAGATAAATATTGTTCCTTCAGAAACGACATAGGCATCAATATTTTTCAGTGAATTGCCAGTCTCATAAAAGGACAAAGTATAAGTTCTGGTGGCCATTGGCAGGTAATTCACGATTTTATATTCAGGTGAATCAAATAAAAAAGTTCCATATTCGTCATATCGAGTAATGACGCGATTTTTTCCCCACAAAACAGCTTCATCAAGATTTGGATTTTGCGTCTCAAATTGGCGAATAGTAAGATTTGGAGAATCTTGATTTCGCATGACCAACATTCCGGTTGTCTCTTTATCTCCATGATTACCATTTTCAAATTCTAGAGCAATCCACCCACTTGGATAATCAATACTATATCCACCAAGTTCATTGATAAAAGTACCTGGTCCAACATGAAATAAATTTAAAAAGGAACTACCTTTAGTCAATAAAACAAGGGTAAATGGAACAACAACGAGAACTAGTACTGACATGCTTCTAATGAAAAATTTGCGATGATTCATAATTTTAAAATTGGCATTAATTCATACGTGAAATACTGACTTGATAAATATTACCGACACTCGTCCTGCCAGGCAAGGGGCAGAACGATCTTGGTCATTTCAGGCCGTTCGCCCCTTGCCTGGCAGGACTTCCAAATACCCCCTTGACTTTTACGCTACGTCAAACTCTATAATATGAACCATGTTTCGAATAGGTGAATTTTCCAGAATTGCACAAGTGTCCGGGCGGCTGCTGCGTTACTACGACGAGCTAGATTTGCTCAAACCAATCCGCATCGACCCTGAAACCGGATACCGTTATTACTCAGCAGAACAACTACCCCGCCTCAATCGCATTTTGGCGCTGAAAGATTTGGGTTTGTCGTTGGAGCAAATCGGCCGTTTACTCAACGAGCCAGTCACGCCCGACGAGATTCGCGGCATGTTGACCATTCGCAAAGCCCAAATTGAACAAGCGCTGCAAAATGAAATCGCGCGGCTGCGCAATGTGGAAATGCGCTTGAACCAGATCGAGACCGAAGGTGATATGTGGACACCTGATGTCGTCATCAAACAGGTGCCAGCCCAACAAGTGCTGTCAGTTCGTGCGGTGGGGTTAACCGGCGAAGATTTTTGGAAACTCTTTGCCGAAATGCAGCGGCGGCTGCCGTCTGGACCTGCACGACGCAGAGTCGGTTCCCCCTTTTTCCTCATGCATTCTGATTTTGAAGATGAAAGCGAAATGGACCTGGAAATGGGCTATTTGCTGGAAGGAGCATGGTCCAAACCGTTGGCCTTAACTGCACCACATACGCTGACTCCCCGTGAACTCCCTGGTGTAGCGACGATGGCCACGCTGGTGCATCAAGGGTTTGAAGGTAGCAGCGCCAGTTACAATGCGCTCGGTGCCTGGATTGAAGCCAACCATTACGAGATTTTAGGCCCAGGGCGCGAAATCATCCTCAAACTCTCCTGGCCAGAAAACATCAATGAAACGGTGATGGAAATTCAATTTCCCGTACAAAAGCAGAGCTGACCGGTTTTCTGAAACCTGTCAGCTCTCAAAACACATTTTGGAGGTAATTAGATGAAAACAGAAACCATTCGTTTAATGTTGGATTATCATATTTGGGCAAACCGGCAATTGTGGGATTGTATCGAATCGCTGAGTGATGAGCAGTTTACGCAGGAGCATGGTCATTCAATTGGTTCCGTTCACAATCAGGCATTCCACTTGATGTTTACAGATTGGTACACAATGGTCTGGCTAGAAGGGCGAGTGCCTGCAAAAGATGACCCGGCGTTTTTGAACCAGGAATCGTACCCAGACCGAATCATGATTCGTGAGAAGTGGGACAAGTTGGAAGGTGATTTGAATGCATTTGTGGAGTCGTTGACTGATGAGAAACTCGCAGAGGCAATGACTGTACCAATGGGGGATGATGTTGAATTTGATACCAACTGGGGTGAAATTTTGCTGACGACAGTTAATCATGGCACCAATCATCGTGCGCAAACCCTGTCGGTAATTAATGAGCTAGGTGGTGAGACAGTTGAGCAAGGTCTGTTTTTCTACTTGATGCAGCGATCATAAAAGGAACACAGAGTTGCACAGAGAAGAAATGAAAAAATCTCCTCTTTCTCTGTGTGACTCTGTGTCAGTTTGCTGTCTTTGGGATAAATAGAACGAGGACAACAGTTACATTCTGTTGTCCTCGTTCGAAAAGTTAATCCTTATTTATTCGGTTTGGTTTTCGTTTTCTTGGCATTTTGAAGAGCCTTGGTGTCAGACTTTTCTGTGGAACGACAACCACAACCACATGACGATTTCTTGTCAGCCATTTTTGAACCTCCTTTTTTTGTATATTAATTAAGTGATTGCGTAATCACTTAATTACTTGATAAAAAATTATTCGCCGGATGCAATCTCTGAAATGCGCTCACGTATTGTTTGTAGTTCAGTCATTAACTCACTTTCGTATTTTTTGAGATCAGTCATATTCGCATTATTTAAATCCTGTTCTCTGAAATTGCTCGCTTCTTGACATCCACATGTGCAGACTTCATTGAGGATTTGTCTGCATTTTTCCATTCCCTCTTCATCTATTGCGTATGGAATCCAGAAACCATCTCGTTCACTTCTTACAAGACCAACTTGTCTGAGTATTTTTAAGTGTTGCGAGACGGCAGAGTTTGTTACCCCTAACATTTCTGATATTGTGGAAACGCTAAGAGGGCCACGAGTTTTTAAGATATTAATAATCTTAACTCGCGTATCGACTGACATTGCTTTAAATACATCGGAAGGAAGTAGTTCCATTTTGTCCTGAACCCAATTAAGTAATTAAGCGAATGCTTAAATAGTAAACGATAAAGAAAATATAGTCAAGCGATATTGGGAAAATGTGAAAATTTAATTTCCTCAATTTTGCATACTATGTCACTCTTTTTTCAGTTCACCTAGTTTGTCATTTATAATGTGGTTAGTGCAATCAACAATAAATTGTTCAACTGATAGGAGAGAAATCATGCCAATTTTAGAGAATTATGATGCGTTTAACGGCCGTTACTGGGAAACCGGCACCGTTCACAACGTCTTTGCCTACCGGGGCATCACCGCACCCCACACCGGTAAACCATTTAGCGATGCCTTTTTGATGGGCGTGAGTGGTGGCGCGGTGATGGGCTACTTCTCATTTGCGTATGAAGGGTACGATCCACACGCTCGTATTTTGACACGCAACACCTTCGACCCATTTGATACGATGCTGTCCCGATTGGGCGTTGTGCAGCACCGGATGCACACCAGCAAAGCCGATAAGGCTGTCAAAAACCTCATTGACACGTTGGAAGAAGGCGTGCCTGCCATTATTTGGGCAGATATATTTTCGCTGCCATACAACAATCCCGAAAAAGATGATGGCATGTGGGGCATGATGCCGATTGTGGTCTATGGCTACGATGAGGCTGCGGATACGGTGTGGATTGCAGATCGGGCCAGTGTACCGCTAACAGTCACAACCGAGGAGTTGCACACAGCCCGGGCACGCGTGAAAAAGGACAAGTTTCGTGTGCTCACGCTGGACCCGCCAAACCCAGATAAATTGGTGAGTGCGGTGCAGGCAGGCATTTGGGATTGCATCAATTTGTACACGGAAAAACCACCAAAAGGCTCGAAAAACAATTTTGGGCTGTTGGCGTTTAAACATTGGGCGAAGCTGCTCACGAAACCCAAGCAGCGGCAGAGCTGGGAGAAAGAGTTCCCGGCGGGGCGCAAGATGTACTCGGGGCTGTTCAATGTTTTTTATGATGTGAATGCGTTTGGCAAGCGCGGCTATGCCGAGCGAGATTTGTATGCGGATTTTTTGGATGAAACGGCCGTTTTGCTAAACAAACCTGCTTTACGAGAAGTTGGCATCCATTTTCGTGACAGTGCGCAAGCATGGGATGCGCTGGGGCCTGTGCTTTTGCCAGACGACGTGGCACCATTCCGCGAAACGCGCGAACTGATGCTGAAACGACGCGATTTATTCAACAGCCAGGGGAATGCAGCATTGCCCCAAATTCAACAAATTGATGATCGTCTGAACACGATTAAAGTGGAAATGGAAACGGATTTCCCGTTAGATGAAGCTGATGTGGTGGCTTTACGAGAATCGATTGCGAACCATGTGATGAAAATTCATGATATCGAGGAAACGGCCGTAACTGCTTTACGCGACGCGATGGCGTAGGAGGAGTATTGGAGATTAGGAGATTGAGTCTCCTAATCTCTCAATCTCCTAATCTCTCAATTACGATTGAATTTGCACCAAATGGTACTTCTTTCGCCCTTTACGCAAGACCAGGAATTGGCCATCGATGGCGTCGGAAATGGTGACCATTTGGCCGCCCTCTGTGACGCGGTTGTTGTTCAGATAGATACCGCCACCTTTGATAGAACGGCGTGCGTCCCCTTTTGAAGATGCCAGTCCACTACTGACCAACAAATCAACAAACAGCAGCCCGTCGCCGCCAAGTTCGGTGTTTGGCACATCGCTGGATGGCACGTCGGCGAAGATATCTTGAATATCGCCTGCGTCGAGTCCGTCTAAATCACCACCAAAGAGGACTTGGGCGGCTTTTTCGGCTTTGGAAACGGCCGTTTCACCATGAATCATTCCCGTTACTTCTTGCGCCAGCTTGCGCTGTGCTTCTCGTTTCTCAGGGCGTTCAAACAAGGCATTTTCTAAATCCTTGATTTCAGCCTGAGACAGCCAGGTAAAGTATTTCAGGTAATTAAGCGCATCCGCGTCGTCGGCATTCAGCCAGAATTGGTAGAATCGGTACGGTGACGTGCGTTCTGGTGACAACCAAATTGTGCCAGATTCTGTTTTGCCAAACTTGCTGCCGTCAGCTTTTGTCACCAACGGGTAAACTAGCCCATGTGCCTTTTTCCCGCGTGCTTTGCGAATCAGCTCCACACCGGCCGTGATGTTGCCCCACTGGTCACTGCCGCCAGCCTGCATGACGCAGTTGTGCGACTCAAACAGGTGCATAAAGTCGTATGATTGCAGCAGCATGTAGCTAAACTCAGTGAACGAAATGCCGCTGCCTTCACGGTCAACGCGTGATTTGACGGAATCTTTTGCCAGCATGTAGTTGACGGTGAAATGTTTGCCCACGTCGCGCAAAAAGTGCATCATCGATATCGGTGCCAGCCAATCTGCATTGTTCACAATTTGAGCAGGATTACTTTTTACTTCAAAGTCGAGCACGCTGGCTAATTCCACCTTAATTTTAGAGACATTGTATTCGATGATTTTATTATCGAGCAGGTTGCGCTCGCTAGACTTCCCGCTGGGATCGCCTATCATGCCTGTACCGCCACCGGCCAACGCCAGAGGTGTGTGCCCAAAGCGCTGCAAGCGAGCCAGCCCCATCATGGCGACCAAATTGCCAATGTGCAAACTGTCGGCTGTCGGGTCGAATCCATTGTACACGGTGATTTTTTCATTTGTTAACAAGTCAGGTACAGCTTCGGTATGGTCGTACACCATGCCACGCCACTTCAATTCCTCAAATACACTTTTTACTGTCACGATGTCTCCTTCAATTTAATTTGCAAAAAAAAGACGCGGGGTTTAAGCCGCGTCTTGGTAGTTTCGAGTTTGCTTCCGGTTTTTTACAGGCAAACAAGTCCTTTCCGCATGGGCGGCAACAAGTTACTGTTTGTATACCCGTAATAATAACCGAAAAACTGTTTCTTATTCATGATGTGGGCATAGTAACACGGCCGTTTCCATCCGTCAAGACAAAAAATCACAAAATCACAACAGATCAACAAATGTACAGCTTATACTGAAAAATGCACCATTTTCTCCAGCATTTCTGACTTCGTTCCAATGCTAGAACGGCCGTTTTACACTAAAAAGGCGAATTGTTGATTATTTTCTTTCTTCGCCCGTGTCTAGAGGGTCAAAGTAATCATTAGGCCTTTCAATTCGAGTTATGGTCCAATTGTTTGTTACGCCTACTGAATTGCCAATCATCGGCAGATAAATATGTTGGCTAAGATTCAATGGAACCTCAAATATCTTCACATTATCAATATACCAACCATCATTGACAATACTACCATTAGAAAATAGACGAAATCTTATTTGTAAGTTATCAGTTCTTGCAAAGTTGCTTAAACCTACTTGTTCAAGATGCCAGTCCATATTTGTACCTGTAAATGTTGCGACATTTACCCAGGTAGAGCCATCATCTTTTGAGACTTCGACATAACCATAATCATTACCTGCTTCAAAATCATATTGGGTCAAAAAGCTCAAATAAGGATTTGACAAAGTTGATGCATCTATGCTAATAGAGGTAAGTGATACATTTGAATTGTTAGAATAATTTCCAATTGGGCTATCTGTCCATGCATGATTTATGTTGTTGAGTTGATTTAGATTAAAAGAATCTACATTCACAAGACTCCAGGAAGAGTCATATACCCAATTAGCACCTCCACTCTCTCCATCATCGAAAAACGCCACATTTGCTTGTGGTGCTTGGGTGATTGACTTTCCCACAAGCCAGTCAACAATATTTATTGCAAACTGCTCGTTGTCATCAATGTTCAACCCAGTATTAGGATAGGAATTGTTTTCATCGAAGTGATAATTAGAATCTCCTAAAATTACAACTCTACCTTGTCCATAATGAAGGCTTACGGCAACTGCACGGTTTGGTGGGGAGGCGTCGTAATCAGTCACGATCAATGGGGAAGCCGAGCCAGGTAGCATTGCCGTACTAGCATAAGATTGCACTCTGTTTAGGCCACTCATGA
Source organism: Chloroflexota bacterium (assembly GCA_008501785.1). The sequence continues at coordinate 961 of QQUD01000760.1, read as the reverse complement.
TAGTGTGGCTGGAAAAATTCCCATTGTCATAGGTAACCCAATAATATTGTCCACCTACATAATCATCATAGTCGTATACGATATTAGCGTCTAAATTAACACCAAAGACATTAGCTAGTGATTGTGATGGATCACTAAATGTGCCTCCCCAATCAGCAATGAGAAGTAAACCACCGCCATCCGCAACATATTGTTGCATGGCCTGTATCTCTTGCGAGGTAGGTGATATTTGGGCTAATGGAATAATATAAGCGGCATGGGAAGATAGTTCTTCGTAAGTAATTGGAAATGAAGTGGTTTCTTCAATGTCATACCCGTCAGTTGATAGAGCGCTAGCAAAACCACTGTACGACCACTCATCCCCACTTGCTAAGGAATACCAATTATTATGACCTTGATCAATCAAGAGGGGCTTTTCGCATGTGCCAGCCTCTTCAAAGTATTCTAAAATGCCATTACAAATTGACAAGGCAGCTCCCCGCTTAAAAGCATCATCTTGTAAAGCTGCATTATCAGGATATTCAGTATCATGAAAAGCAACTTCAATAATCGCAGCTGGCATGTCTGAGAGACTTAGTTCACCTAAAGGGTTGTTATACGATTCCGTATCTCTTACACCCCGATCTGGGTATTTATCCCAGACGGGATTATATTCTTTGGCAAAACTAAGGACATTATTATATATACTATTTGCTAAACTGAGACTTTGAACAGGTAATCCATTACTAGGATCGTACCAAGCTTCTGGCCCATAACCGCCACCACCATTGGTATGTACACTAACTAAAATATCTGCATCAAGCGAGTTGGCAAAGAGAGGACGTGATCGAATATCATTATCTTTATCTGAAAGACTAGGAAGACTATTCCAAATTGACTCATTCACACCTTGTGACTTTAGATAATATCGAGCTGCTTCCTGCCATTTAGGGTAACCACTTTCTCCATTACCAGCATTTTT
>QQUD01000356.1 GCA_008501785.1 Chloroflexota bacterium | reverse complement strand
CGGATTGCATCTAACGAAATTACATCACATGCATAACCTAACGAATTTAATGCTTTTATAGTTAGTCTAAAATCATCCCCATTATTAGAAGTTAACCAACCATTGACATTTTCTAACAAAACTAATTTTGGTTTTTCATTGTCTTGCTTTTTTAGAATCTCTATAAATCCCCAAAATGCACTGGAATATGTACCATTAATTCCGTTTTGCTTACCAGCTAAAGATAAATCGATACATGGAAAAGAAGCTGTAGCAAGTAAAGTTTTCGGGATAATATTGGGATTCAAATTGAAAATATTTTCAATAACGTAATGATCTTGAAAATCATTAAAAAATGCATGATACATTTTATATTTCTCAATTGCATAATCGTTTGCAAAAACAACTTTCCAACCAGCAATTTCCAAACCTAATCGTACCAAACCAATACCTGCAAAATATTCAGCTACCTCAAAATCTTGCCGAGGCAAGATGACAACTTTTTGCTCATGCGGAAGAATGGTATTATTCAAATAGGTAAGATTCATAGATTTCAATTATTAACCCATATTCATAGCAGTTGCTATGAATAGTAGCATATAATTTACAATTTTCAAACACCATGCAAAAATTCGGTGAAAAGCTTTACTTTTTAAGGAAAAATCGAAATTTAACATTATTGCAGCTTGGAAATTTGCTAGGCGTACACAACACATACATTTCACAACTTGAGAAATGCAGAAGAACTCCAAATGCTGAAATGATCATAAAAATTGCGGACACTTTTCATGTCACATGCGATCAATTGATGAGAGATGAATTGGACATACCAATAAAAAAACAAGAAAAATGAAGTAATAATTATTGTTAGCTACAAATGTTAGTTAATTAAAACAACCTTACTTCTACCCATTCACCAGCCAGCAAACCACCTTTGTTCAAAGGAATTTTAATCAGCCCATCCGCGTTGACAAGCGTATAAATCAAGTTGGATTTGCCAAAAACAGGGGTGGCGGTCAGCCCATCAGCACCATCATCCAGTCGAGCGGGCACATAATCTTCACGGCCGCTTTCGCTGGCAATGTTTTGGCTCAATTTTGCCCACACCAACCCTCTGCGTGGCATCTGCTGCACACCTTGCAGCCTGTAAATAGCCGGTGTGCCAAACATGTCAAACTGCACCATTGCCGAAACGGGGTTCCCAGGCAAGCCAATAATGGGTTTGTTGTCTACTACACCCACAATCGTTGGTTTGCCCGGTCGCGTAGCGACGCCATGCAGCAAAACACCTGGTTTCCCTAACTTGTTCAGCACATCAACCGTCATGTCACGCACACTTACAGAGGAGCCTGCGGACATGACTAGCATATCAGTTTCGGCTAACATGGTAGCAGCGGCCGTTTCCAGCACCGCAAAATCATCCGCGACAATCTCGCCAATAACCGGAATGCCTCCAGCCTGCTGCGTCAAACCGGCAACCGTATAGCTGTTGATGTCCCGAATTTGACCAGGGCCAGCCATGTTTGCAGGCGGAATCACTTCGTCACCCGTTGCCAAGATACCAATCCGTGGTCGCTGGGTAACATTCACTTCCATAATCCCAAGCGCCAGCAATCCACCCAAATCCTGAGGTCGCAGCAAATGACCTGCTGGTAAAATTTCGTCTTGATGCTGCACATCTTCGCCAACTTGCAGCACATTTTGCCCCACAGCAACGGCTTTAAAGACCTCAATTTCATAAGGTGGCGCATCCACCCTGCCTGCACCCACAATCTGAGTATGCTCGATTTGCACAACTGCATCGGCCGTTTCAGGAATCATGCCACCGGTATGAACAATAGCTGCCTCGCCTGTGAGCAACGTGACAGAAGCCGCCTGCCCCATCGGCACTTCGCCAATCACATTGAGAAATGCAGGCAAAGATTCGCTGGCACCATAAGTATTGACGGCTTTGACAGCGTAACCATCCATCGTGCTACGACGGAATGTAGGCAAGGCGTGTGGGGCAAAAACGGGGCTAGCCGTGACGCGATTGAGAGCGTCTGTGGCCGGGATAGTTTCGGGAGGGAGAACGGCCGTTAAATACTCAAACAACAATTCTCGCGCTTCATCTGGTGGTAAAACATTAAAAAACTCAGGCATATGCAACACTCTGTTCGAAATCACGTAAAATATAAAAGTAATGCTTCTAAATTGAAACTACACTTCTAAATTGAAGCTACGTTTCAATAGTCTATTTTAACGGGTGCTTATCAAGACCCCAAATTCGAGGCAACAATCAATGGAAATCGACAATCGCTTGCAGCAAATATCCAACACCCTCAAACAACAACTTACCCTTTTAGGCAGTTTTGTACTGCTGCTTTGGGCTATAGAGCTAGTGGATTGGCTCATTTTTCGTGGCTCACTCGATGCGTTTGGCATTCGGCCACGGACATTAACTGGTTTATGGGGCATCCCATTAGCGCCACTGCTACACGGTAGTTTTCAACATTTAATCGCTAACACCGTACCATTTTTGGTTTTAGGCTGGTTAATTCTAAGCACGAGAAAACTGCAACACTTTTTGAATATTTCAACTATTATTGTGCTGGTTAGTGGTCTGGGAACTTGGATTATTGGACCATCTCGTTCGGTTCATCTCGGGGCCAGTGGGCTGATTTTTGGCTATTTTGGATTTTTGCTGTTGGTAGGTTATTTCGAACGCAGCGTTAAATCAATACTCATTGCTATTGTTGTTTTCTTTCTTTATGGCAGTTTAATTTGGGGTGTTTTGCCAATTGCAGAGGGAGTTTCCTGGCAGGCACATTTATTTGGGTTTATTGGGGGTGCAATCGCGGCTTATTTCACAGGCAAACAATTGAACGGCTATCGCTGAGTAATACGCAACAACCAACGAGGAAAAACAGTGGCGCTGCCCAATATTGGGCAGCGGCACTGTTTTTTTGTTTTAAAACATCAACAAATAGATCATGGTAAATCCTAACATCATGGTGAACCCAGTCATCATGCCTGTATATTTCTTTGTAAAAAAGGATAATCCATTTAATTGTCCACTGATATCGAATCGCTTATTCATTATTTTCTCCAAAATTGCTCATAAAATGAGCCTTTTGCTCATTAAGTGAGCTGCTTCTTCAAATGCTTCTGCTTCTTTTCACGCGAATAAAGTTTGCTAAATTAGGTCCGAACTTTCATCGATAAGGCCTCCTCATCGGCTCCCGCATAGGCAATACAAAAATCAACAAAATATTTTTTTAATTTTCGAAATAGTGGAGAAAATTCTTCAGGTGAGACTTCGTGTCCTCAGGAAAGACTTCGTGTTCTCAGGAAAGACTTCGTGTCCTCAGGAAAGACTTCATGTCCTCAAAAAAGAGTTCGTGCAAGTAAAAAAACTATAGGCAGTGACAAACAGTTAGTGAATAGGAAAGGTGTCATAGGACATAGGTACTTTTGACGAACAGGGGGTAAATTTGAGAAACTATTGATAAGTTCTATACATGATTTGCGTAAACTCCTTTTAACTTTTAACTCATCATTATGCTGGAGATAAGCGTATGACATTAACGGCAACAAGGCTCACACAGCACCAAAGTTTATTGTCTCAAACAACACCCGCAACGGTTCCAAACCTGCCCACGACGAATCGTTTGTTTCGTTTTCATACGAAACGGCCGTCTTTACCCATCATCCTATTTAATCGAGCCGGATTTGGTCAACGACCCTTGGATTTAGAGCAATTCCAACAGCTTGGTGCGACTGATACCCAACGGCTAATTAACTACGTCGAACAACAATTAAACCCCAACTCTATTTCCGACACAGATTTTGAAACCTATCTAGCTGCAGCCAATTTTTCCACAATCCATAAATCTCGCGCTGAACTCAGCTCTGCTCATCTTCAAAAAACCATTGAGTATCCCCAACAAACGCTGCCGCTGCGCGAATTAGAACGTCTCAACTTTTTACGAGCCATTTACAGTCGAAGTCAGCTAGTCGAGCTATTAGCTGATTTTTGGCATGATTATTTTAATATTTATGCATGGCAATCCCCCCAAATTGCCGCAACCATAATCGACTATGATGCAAACGTGATACGAGCTAATTTACTGGGAAACTATCAACAGTTTGTAGATGCGGTTGTTAGCAGCTCAGAATGGCAACTTTCTAACGAAATCGCAAATTTATCACCCTGGCAAGAAATGGAAGATCATGAAGAAACGGCAAGATTTGTCTGTACAAAACTATGTTGTCGGTTCATAAGTGATCATCCTACGAGCCAAATTGTGCAATCAGCCACCACGATATTTCTCAATCAACAATCAGCCCCAGACCAGTTAAAACAAGTCGTCAGGCATATTTTGCTTTCTACAGAATTTCAGAATACATGGGGTGAGAAAGTGAAACGGCCGTTTGAAACAATCGTCTCGGCTTTACGAGCTACAAACACAAATTTGATCATTCAATATGATCATGCAATCAGCGATAGCTTTATGTGGCGCTACAGCCAGATTGGACAAGCCCCTTTTGCCTCACCAGAACCGGGTGGATACCCAGATGTGAAATCTCACTGGCAAAACAACACACATTTACGAATGCGCTGGCGCATGATTAATTGGCTGATGGAGCTTCAAGATGAAAACGGCCGTTTTCATCTCAACACCCAACCACAATCCGGCTCTCCCCAAAAACAAACAGCAAACACATTGGTTGATTACTGGATTAACCACATTTTCGGCTACAAAATTGCACCAGAGGATCGGCAAATATTAGTCAACTATTTAGCCAATGATCAGCGACTTGATGCTCCCATCAACCTGCTCACACAATCAGGCCAACAACGCCTACGGGAAACCATCGCCTTGATGCTCAACTCCCCACAATTTCAATTAAGATAAAAAAAAGAGACAGAGACAGAATAAGATACCTTCTGTCTCTGTCTCTGTCTACTTCAGTTCCATTTCAATATAACGTACCGCTTCTTCAATCACTTCGTCCGCCTCAGTTGCAGGATCATCTTCTACGTAGATTTGAGGTGCTACCCCCTTTTTCTCCACCCATACACCAGATGGCGAAAGCCAATGAGCAACGGTATATTGCAACATGCTGTCATCAAGCAGCGGCACAGTTTCTTGCACGGTCCCTTTGCCAAAAGTCGTGCTGCCAATCAGAATGCCCCGCTCATTTTCAGCAATCGAAATTGCGGCTGTTTCCGCAGATGAATAGGTTCGTTCGCCAATCAACACAACCAGCGGAATATTGGGGGCCAGGGTGTTGCCATTGGCAGGATACGGCCGTTCTTTTCCATCTTTCAACGCCACGGTAAACAAAAGCCCTTCATCAATGAAATAGCTCAAGTTTTCTTGGGCTGCATCCATTGAACCACCACCATTGCTGCGCAGATCCCAAATAATCGCTCGCGGATTTTGAGCCAGCAGTTGGGTCAATTCAGCTTTAACCAATTCTGGTGAATTGGCCGTAAATGTGTACTGGGCAAAATACGCAATATCACCATCCAGCATTTCTCCACTCGACACAATGGGACGTGCTTTACGTATGGGTGCAAATGTCAGCGTTTCTTCACCGCGCTGCACAACAAATTCAACTGGTTCATCGGCTGGACCTCTCAACAACAAAGCAATCTCCGGATCGGTTATGCTGCTCGTCAAAGAAACCCCACCAATCGACAGTACCACATCTCCAAGCAGTAGACCTGCTTCTGCAGCAGGTTCCCCCGGCAATAAAACAATGACTTCCCACTGATCGCCAATTAAATCAAGCAAAATCCCAGTAACACCTGTATTTCCTTGATAATCTTGTTGAAAAAGCGCACCCATTGCCGGTTCGAAAAATGCAGCATATGGGTCATCAACGCCAGCAATCATCCCACGAATTGCATCGTAGGTCATTTCTCGGCTGGATGGCAATTCATCAACATGATGATCAATCAGGCCTTCTTGCACTTGTTTAAATAAGGCGGTATCAGAATTCTGAAAACGGCCGTTTGCCACCCACCCAATCGCAAACCACACAACTGCGATAAGAATAGTAACGGCCGTGTCCTTCCATTTCGTAAAATGTTTCATGACAAAAGTATATATGGAAATCAAAAAGCGGCGACAGCTCTACCTATCAAGAAATTTTGTTTACCATGTTTTTTATAAATTCAATTTCATCTTGATTAACGGTATGTCCCATGCCTGGATACAATTTTGCCGTCACATTCCCCCCCAAATTTTCTAAAATCTCGGCGCTTTGCAAAACACGTTCTTTTGGAATGTGAAAATCAACATCGCTGCAACCTAAAAAAATGGGCGTACCATTCAAAGAGCCAGCGTAATCACGCGGTGTGTCATCAGGACCAATCAATCCTCCGCTCAATCCAATGACACCCCCATAACGCTGTGCATATCGTGCAGCACACTCCAACACCAGACATGCTCCCTGCGAAAATCCAAGTAAAAATATTTTTTGATGTGGCACACCAGCAGCAACCAACTCATCGACCAGACTGCCCAATTTGGAAATGCCAGATGAAATACCAGGTTCATTATTTGCTATGGGAGCCAAAAAGCTAAATGGATACCACGTATTTTGTGCTGCTTGTGGTGCAACATAGGCAAAATGAGGCTGTACAAATTCTGGGGCAAGCGTCAGAATGTTTTCCGCAGTTGCGCCACGACCATGCACCATGATCATAGCAGCTTTGGCATCTTTTACAGCAAGTCCCGCTGATTTAACGGTTTGCGTTGCATGTGGATCAGATGGATTAGATAAACTCATTTATCCAACTCCAAGCTTTTCCAGGGGATTACTTTTAAGGGGGTTAGTGCATTTTCAATTGAGGTACGATGTTGTTGTAACCAGGGTGGCAGCTTCAGCGATTGTCCCAACTCATTGACAGCCTCATCATATAAAAATCCAGGTCCGGCGGTTGCTAATTCGACAATATGACCATCTGGATCGTTGGTATAAATACTTTTGAAGTAGACGCGATCCATTACTGGCGACACGCGCAATCCAGCCCGAATCAGTTTTTCACGATACTCAAGTTGTGTTTCTTCATCTGGTACGCTAAATGCATAGTGATGCGTTTGTCCAGCCCCCATTTGCACACGATGATAACGTTTGTCCTTCGAATCGCGTTCAAAATAGGTGATGAGGGTCCCAGGACGGCCGTTTTCCACCCCCCAATACCAATGCGCCGACGTCGGATCATCAAAATTCGATGTCATTTTCACCCGCTGCAACCCCAGCAAATCGCCGAAAAAGGCATGCGTGCGCTCAATGTCAGTGCCAATCGCCGTAATGTGGTGCATCCCGTGACGCAGTGCCATCTGGCTGTTAATCTCAGGAACTGGTTCAGCCCATGTCGTTGATTTGATGCGAGCTTCGTCACGATTATTCACAACCATTTGCGCGGGTGGATCGCGATGCTCAGTTCCCAGTGTGGCTACATTTTCATCAGCAACAAAGCCAGGACCACTGGTAGCAATTTCAATAATCACACCGTCCGGATCACGAAAATAAATTGAAGTGAAATAATGCCGATCTAATGGGCCATCAACATTGATCTCCAAATCAGTCAGACGGCGTTTCCACATGAGTAAGCCATCGTAATCTGGCACGTTGAGCGCAAAGTGGTGCGTGCCACCAATGCCGGGACGACCTTTGGGTGCAGTGGGCCATTCGAAGAAGGTAACGGCCGTTCCCGCCCTCCCCACTTCATCCCCAAAATACAGATGATATGCTCCCGGATCATCAAAATTAACCGTCTGCTTCACCAAACGCAAACCCAACACCTTTGTATAAAAATCGACCGTACGCTGCGCATTCGAACACACCAGCGTAATGTGATGCAACCCTTGAATTTTCATTTACTGATTCTCCTAAGACCAACAACGCCACAAATTGATTGAGGTTGATTGTGGGTTGCCGGTTAATTTTTATCAAAGATTACGCAGATTGCGCCGATGAAAAATCTGCGTAATCAGCGCAATCTTTGATCATTTACTTCTTAAATTACTTGAATATCAATACACTGTTAAAATAAATTGTTACCTCATTTTCCCGGAAGCTATGAACCAAATTGCTCAAGCGAAAACTATTTCTCAGCTTCCGTGAAAGTTGATAAACTTTTTAGCATTGTAATCAAATTCTGACTAAAAAATTTACATGTCTTGCAAGCCAACTTTGCGACATAAACGAGCCAGTTGTTTTTTTTCTGCCGACGAGAGGATTTGCATTTCGTTGACCACAATTTTCACATGACGAGGAAAAATATCGTCGATAAGCTCTTTACCAGCTTCAGTGAGGTAAACTTGAATATAGCGACGATCTTGTTCATCACGGCGGCGCTCTACAAGGCCACGTTTTACAAGATTGTCTATCACCAAAGTCATGTTGCCGCTGCTCTTTAGAATTTTTTCACCAAGCACGTTTTGATGCATGGGACCCAAATGGTAGAGTGACTCTAACACCCCAAATTGGCTAATAGTCAAATTAACATCGGCCAAATGTGCATTGATGCGGTTTGTGACCGCATTTGCAGCGCGTGACAATTTAATGTAGACATCCAGCGCAGCCCGTTCTTCACCTGTTCCCTGATGATGTGTGCTCATAATTTCTCGCAAATAGCTTGACAGCAAACTATTTGATATTAAGCTATTCTAAATTAAACGTTTTGTCAATGAGGCCAAGCAATTTCAATGCGCAAACTATCTAATCTTCGCGTTTTATTCAGTTTTGATTAATTTTGGGAGAGAAAGTGATAGAAGTAAACGGCCGTATCCAACCCCTTATCAAAATGGTCCAACCGGTAATGTTCGTTAGGAGAATGCCGATTATCGTCCAAACCAAACGGCATCAGCACAAAAGGTGTACCTAATTCACTTTGGAAAGTTGCCACAATTGGCAGCGAGCCACCACCGCGACTCAGCACCGCCGTTGCGCCCCATCCAGCCTCATACGCCTGCATCGCAGCCTGAATGTAAGGTGAGTCGTGAGGGGTCACTGCCGCATCTGCACCTGCCTGCACGTCAACAGACACGTTTACAGTATCGGGCGCAAGGCTCTCCACAAATGCAACAAATTGTTCTGATATTTTGTTGGCATCCTGGCTCTCTACCAACCGCATACTAATTTTTGCCCCAGCTTTTGCAGGAATAATCGTTTTAAACCCTTCGCCGCTGAAGCCACCCCACAAGCCATTCACCTCGCAGGTTGGTCGTGATGTCATGCGCTCGTAAAAGGTGAAATCAGACTCTCCCCACGGTTGGGGTGCGCCGGTTTCTTCACCCCACTGGGTTTCGTCGTAGGGAACTTGCTGCAAAAGCTCGCGTTCTGCGGGAGAAAGTGACGTAACATCATCGTAAAAGCCTGGGATCGCTACGGAGCCATCAGGATGGTGCAGCGCCGTCACAATCTCGGCAATTGCTTGTGCCGGGTTATGCACGGAGCCACCATAGCTGCCTGAATGCAAATCACGGTGCGGCCCAGTCACATGAATTTCAGCAGAAATGACGCCACGCAGCCCATAATCAATCGAAGGTTGATCCGTACGAATCATAGCCCCATCAGAAATAAGTACCAGATCGGCAGCCAACAGCGTTTGGTTGGACTTCACGAATGGCTCGATATTGGGCGAGCCGATTTCTTCCTCGCCATCGAAACAGAGCTTGACATTGACGGGTAAACGGCCACTTCGACCGTGC
>QQUD01000708.1 GCA_008501785.1 Chloroflexota bacterium | reverse complement strand
TGAGAAGATGCGCTGTGCTTCTTTGTGTCCATCTTCGTATTCAGCGGTGCTGGGGAGTGAGCCTAAATCTTGTTGACAAGCGGCGTCAAATTCGGCATTGCGCCAGCCAGTTTCGTTTTGGCCGCCCCATCCAGATGGGTACAGTTCTGCATCTTCACCAGGTCCAGGAATGTTCCAGGAGCCATAAAGGTTACAGGACGGTTCTACACCGGTTAACCAGGCAAATTCGCCCAGGTCGAAACGACGACCAAACAGCGGGCCATCAGGACCATCAGCAAACCATTCGCTTGGGGGCAGGTAGTACAGTTCTATGTTGATGCCACATTCGAGCATGTTTTCTTTGAAGATTTGGGTCAATTGCTGGCGCATTTCGTTACCGGTGGTGGTTCCGAGTGTCACTGCAAACGGTTCGCCTGCAAATTCGCCATTCGCGCCACCAGGATATTCACGAACACCATCACCATCGCTATCAACGTAGCCAGCTTCATCGAGCAGCGCGTTGGCACCATCAATATCGAAAGGCCATTCGGTCAGCCCTTCTGGGTAGAGGGGGTGAACTTGGGGAACGTAGGTGTGGATGACTTCGGAACGGCCGTATAAAATATTGTCAACCATGCTCTGCCGATCTGTACACATTGTCATTGCCTGACGAACACGTACATCTTCGAAGAAGTCAGGACGGCCGACATCATCACCGTAGTCATCGATTGAATCAACGCTAAAGTCGATGTGTTCATAAACGGTACCAGTTTGGAAGTAAGGAGTCAGCAAGCCATTGGTTTCTGCTTCAATCAAGAAAGGTGATTGGCCGACATCCATCCCATTTTGCGTACCGATGTCACAGGCACCAGACAGCAATTGTGCCAAAAGCTGGTTGGTATCTGGGATGAACTTGAAGGTGACGCTGCTCAGGAAAGGCATGCCTTCGTCGCTGCGGTAGTAGAACTCATTGGGTTCGAGCACAATGCTGTCACCAGCGTTCCATTCAGCAACTTTGAATGCACCATCACCAACTGGCATACGGCTGGAAATTTCGGCTTCCAACAGCTCTGCTGCGCTCAAAGCACTCCATGCATGTTCAGGGGCGGGTCGCCAGAAGTTGACGAAATAAGTCGCATCAACAAAACCAGGAAGGCTGGTCCAGCGAGTGGATAGATCGCCAGTGGCTTCATAACTTGCGGTCCGTTCAACTGAGTAGCGAGTCCACGGTGTGTCGGGGTCAGCATTGATGCCAAAGCTGTAAACAGAGTCGGACGCTTTTACAGGTTCACCATCGGACCAAATGCGTGGTTGCATTTCGAAATCAACAACCATTTGTTCCATCTGAACAAGTGTGCCATCAAATGTAACTTCTTCGCCCTCGGCATTCACAACAACAACGCCGTCTTCTAATGTGACAACGGTGTCAGCTGCATCACGAACCAATGTGCCAGCAGCAACTTCTACCACATTGACAACGGCATCACCATCTGCCAAGCTAGGTAATTTCACCAAACCTTCGGCTTGATACCCAAATGATAAATTGGTGTAATCGCTGGTAAAGAGTGCGTGCTGCACGCCTTGTGCAGAGGCCATGGATGTCCCGTACATGTACAGGCTGTCTGGCTCTTGTGCTTCACAAATGACCAAGTCTTTGGAAACAGCCTCGGCTTCAGGTTCTACTACGACTTCTTCGACAACTGTTTCGGTGACAATACGAGTAACCTCAACGGTTTCACCTTCAACCTCAACGGTCTCGGTAACGACACGGGTCACTTCAACTTCAACAGTTTCGGTTGCCGGTTGACAGGCAGCCAAAACAGATAGGGCCAGTAACAGCAGGCCAACTAATAGGTGGGTGCGCTTGTTTGTAAGCATTGAATCTCTCCTCATATTAAAAATTCACGGATAACGAGTGTGGTTTTGTTATCCGTGTGCTATTGAGATATTGGCGTTTTTCGTAACGTTTCCTAACAAAAAGGAGAGGCTATGCCAGATATTGACATAGCCCGAAACGTAAAACCCCTTTGTGTTCGCATGGCATATGTTTTTATGTGCCACATTAACGCTAAAAGGATAACTGATCGTTAGATGCATGTCTCATGCGTTTTGCATGAAATGTGGATGAGTTTGGACAGGTTGTTGTTTGGCGTGCCTGGGTGACGGGGCTACAATGCATAGGAAAAATTGTACCTTTGATAACTAAACTGAACATGTTGGAGTGATTTGAAACATGAGTATAAATCGTGAAGCAGAAACGGCCGTTTCCCTCGCCACCGATCTAGCAACCTCATTTGCCACCCGGGCAGACGCAGCCGATAAAGCAGGCGCACTGCCCGCTGAAGATGTCAAAATGCTGCGAGAGTCTGGCTATTTAGGGATTAGCGTGCCCAAAGAGTTTGGTGGCTATGGTTTGTCGCTGCGTGATTGTGTGGCGGCACAGGTGGCATTAGCGCAAGGCAGTGCATCGACGGCGTTGGTGGCTGGGATGCAGGTACACATTTTTGGCAACCAGCGCGAAACACGCACCTGGCGTGAGGAATGGTACACTAAATTTTGTGAAACGGCGGCAAAAGGCGGGTTGTTTAACTCGGTGGCTTCGGAACCGGCAATGGGGAGTCCGTCACGAGGGGGGCTGCCGGCAACAACGGCCGTTTCCACTCCCAACGGCTGGTGCATCAATGGCAAAAAAACATGGGTTACGGGTGGCAGCCATTTGACACACATGCTCGTGCGCGTCAATCTTGAAGACGAAGGGGCTGTGCTGCTGGTTGAGCAAACTGCATCTGGTTTGGAATGGGAAAATACCTGGCAAGAATCACTCAGTTTGCGGGCCAGTGACAGCCACGATCTTCATATTAAAAATGTGGTTGTGCCCATTGAAAATGTGGTTGTGCGTGGCGGTGGACGCCCACCAGCTAACGTCTGGTTTCCCATGATTATGTCATCAGTTTATCTTGGTGCAGCGATGGCAGCCCGTAATCGCGTCATTCAATTTGCGTTGGAACGTGTGCCGACGGCATTGGGCAAACCAATCGCTACCTTACCCAAAATTCAGCGTCAGATTGGTGAATTAGATGTTGCCTTAAAAGCAGCGCGTTCATTATTGTTTGAAGTGGCTGGCTCATGGACCGGCAAAGATGAAGACCGGGCTGGCATGGCTGCCCGAATTGCCGCTGCGAAAACGATGGTGACGGAAACTGCCAATGATGTGACCGACAAAGCACTGCGTATTGCTGGCGGAACCAGCATTACCCGCGCCTTGCCACTGGAACGCTATTTTCGTGATGTTCGTGCCGGTTCTATGCAGCCGCCATCAGGAGATACGGCCCTCGAAATTGTGGGCCGCGCCGCTATTGAGGAAATTCGAGCAACGTCATTTCGAACGGAGTCTTCAAAGTGAGAAATCCTCTCCTCCGCACCAAAAAGGAATTTCTCGGAGGATACTTCGCAGGGCCTCAGCACAGGCTCTACTAAGAAAGTTGTCATTTCGAACGCAGTCTTCGGAGTGAGAAATCTTGCTTCGTGTCTGTCAAGAACCCTCTGCCTCAAAGCAAGATTCCTCGGCAGACCTCGGAATGACAATTGCATGACAAATTTCTTCCTTATTTTGTTCTGGGTCTTTCCGGCATAGGCTACTCGAAATGACGATTGCAATGGTTGGTGGTGACGAAATATACCAGACTACCAATAAACCTATTCACCCACAATTATTGAATCCAAGATGGTAGGAATCCAGTCGGGACGATTTCTTGCTGAGTTTTGGTTTCGATGTCGATGGTGTGGATGCTGGGTGAGGTGTCGGGGGTGGTGGTGTTGAATTTTTGGAAGAGGAGAAAACGGCCGTTTTTATCCCAACTTAAACTGCCATGATGCACCATCAAATCATCTGTCAACGGAATTGCTTCACTGCCATCTGACCGTACCAGCCAAATCTGGCGTCCGGTGTTTGTGAACATCAGCTTCCGCCCAAACGCAATCCATTGTCCATCAGGCGACCAGACTGGTGTGCCGTCATCAACGCTGATGCCTTCGGTTAGCTGATGGCGATTCTCACTACCAATGTCTGAAATAAACAGGTGAATGGATTGTACAGAATTATGTGTATGATCTAGGTGTTCAACTCCTTCATCTCCATGCAAAATGGTTGTGTTGAAGTCAGAGGTGATTAGCTGTGTGCTGTCTATGTTCCATGCGGCAGAAACGTTGAGATAGCTGGCGGTGTAGAAGAAACGGCCGTTTTCTAGTCCATACACAACAATCCCCTCATCAGGCGGAGACGCATAACTCAGCCATTCCCCATTTGGCGAAATGGAAGCGGCTTGATTCGGTGGCTTCGCATCTTCAAGAACCGTAATCGTTTCGCTCGTTTTCACATCTAGCCACCACAATACAGGCAATCCTAAGCCTCCATCGTCAAGCAGTTCGCGTTTTTCATAGATGATGCGGCGATTGTCAGGTGCCCATATCGGCTGGCTGCACAGTGCATTTTCGCAAGTGAGCAGTTTTTTGGGGGAGGCCGAAAAGAAGCGATTGTTTAATTTAAGCTGCCAGAGTTCAGAACGGCCGTTTTCATACCGTATCACATACACAAGCTGCGACCCATCTGGCGCAGCAGCATAACTGTGAACATCGCCCTCAACATTCGTCAACTGCTCAGGCTCGTTTTTTGTGAGAGTGGTGGCGTAGAGTTGAATACGGCCGTTTTCGTCCCAATTGAGGTAGGCAATACGGTCGTATTCTTCAGATGGTTGTGCAGTACATCCTCCCACAAATATGAGTAAAAAAATAGGAACACATTTAATCCAATGCCTATTTATTTCTTTCCGCGTTTTTCCGCGTTCTTCCGCGTCCAATCACACCTCCGCTAAAAACGTCAAAACACGCTCCCGAATCCCATCCCGCACCTCACGAAAAACAACCATCTGCTCATCCTCT
The DNA here is from genome assembly GCA_008501785.1 of Chloroflexota bacterium. The sequence goes on along the minus strand of QQUD01000708.1, from coordinate 4,794 downwards.
GTGCCAGTCGCATGGGCCGGGTCTGGAAAACTGATGTGAACCACGTTCCCTTGCCCCAACCACAGCGGACAATTCTCTGCTGCATCATCACACACCGTCACCACCACATCCAATGCCATCTCCCGAAAATCATTGGCTGATTGAGATTGATTCTCAGAAATATCAATGCCCAACTCAGCCAACGCTTTGATCGCCAGCGGATGCACATACCCGGTAGGCGCAGTCCCAGCCGATACAGCTTCCCACGTTTTGCCCAAGAAATGATTCGTTAACCCTTCGGCCATATGGCTGCGGCAAGAGTTGCCGGTACACAAAAACAACACTTTTTTCTTTTCCATAATCGTCAATCCCATGCGTAGATAATACAAGACCGCTGTTCGGGTGCAAAACGGCCGTAACAGCGGTCAATAATATCAGTAGGGATGCACCCTTGTGGTCGCCCTCTAATTTGGGCGACCACAAGGGTGCGCTCCTACGAATGACCTAACTCATCTCTTCAAACTTGCCCGTCCCCATATAAACTACCCATTCACAGATGTTAATCACACGGTCTGCCGAGCGTTCTAAATTGTGCGCTGCCCATTCAATGCGGTGTGCCTTCTCCATTTTTTCAGGATTGTCAATTACATACTCAATCACAGCACGATGCGTTTGATTGTAAAGTTGATCAACCGCACTATCATCCGCTGGAATTTTCTGAGCCAGCGCTGCATCAGTTCGGGAATACGCTTCCAAGGCGCGATGTAACATGAAACGCGCTTTTTCCGCCATTTCCGGCATTAACATCGCTAAATTGTCTGGAAATGCTTCATCGTTAATCATCAGGCTGATTTTGCCAATACCTTTCACATAATCGTGAATACGTTCCAATTCTCCCACAATTTCCATCGTGGCGGCAATCAAACGCATGTCGCTGGCTGTTGGCTGCTGCGTGGCAATCATCTGCATGCACGCCGTCATAATTTCAATGCGGCGTGCATTCACCCAATCATCAGCCTTTATCATCCGCTGTGAACGCAGCATATCTCTTTTTCGAAATGCATCCGTCACCACAATCAGATGATCTTCAACTTCACTCCCCATCCGCAAAATTTCATCTTGTAATTGTCGTAATCCTTGAGCAAAAGATTCACGTAACATAAAAATATCCTATCCAAACCGACCAGTAATATACTGCTCAGTCAATTCATTTTTGGGATTTGTGAAAAGTTCATTGGTCACATCAAATTCTACCAAATAACCAGCCCGGTCTGTATCCATATTAAAGAATGCCGTGTAGTCGGACGCACGAGCTGCTTGCTGCATATTATGGGTCACAATGATAATCGTATAATTCTTTTTCAGTTCTTGAATTAGCTCTTCAATCCGCAATGTTGCCACTGGGTCCAGTGCAGAAGTTGGCTCATCCATTAAAATAATTTCTGGTTTGACAGCTATGGTCCGCGCAATGCACAAACGCTGCTGCTGACCACCAGAGAGCGAATAGCCGCTTTCGTCTAGCTTATCTTTCACCTCATCCCAAAGGGCGGCCTGCCGCAAAGACGCTTCTACGAGTTCATTCATAGCGCCTTTGTAGCTGTTAATGCGAGCGCCCCAGGCGACATTTTCAAAAATCGTTTTGGGGAAGGGGTTTGGTTTTTGGAAAACCATGCCAATGCGCCGCCGAATTTCTACTGGGTCAACTTCATCGGCATAAATGTTGTTGCCATGATATAAAACCTCACCTTCAACACGAGCGGTTGAAACCAGATCATTCATCCGATTGAAGGACCGCAAGACTGTGCTTTTGCCGCAGCCGGATGGCCCAATGAGCGCGGTAATATTGTTACGCTGTACTTTTACCGAAATATCTTTGACGGCACGAAAGCTGCCGTAAAATACATGCATATTGCGTGCTTCAACTGCCAATTCTTTTGCAGCACCATTTGAAAATTGTGTCATGTTATGCCCTCCTTGCAAAGCGATTACGCAGAAAGATAGCTGAGGCGTTCAGCGTTAATAACAAAATAAGTAGAACGATAATGGCTGCTGCCGCAATGTTGCGGAACTCTTCCTGTGGACGAGAGGTCCACTGGTAAATTTGAATCGGCAGCGTCGTGAATTTTGCGAATGGTCCATCTGGGTCCACCACAATAAAGGTAGATGCCCCAACGACAACGAGTGGTGCTGTTTCACCGATAGCCCGCGACATCGCCAGAATGGTTCCTGTCAAAATGCCGGGTAGGGCGCTGGGGAGCACATGATGCCAGATGGTTTGCCATTTGGTCGCACCAAGCGCCATCCCAGCTTGTCGCATCGAGTTGGGCACAGCGCGAATCGCTTCTTGGGAAGCGATGATAATCACCGGCAAAATCAGCAAGCCCAATGTGAGGCCAGCAGAGAGGATGGTACGGCCGTTTGCCGTCGTTGTATCTCCCGCAGCCTGCAAAAACGCGCCACTGGTCAGCGGCTCAAGCGCTCGCACAAAGATAGCCAGCCCCAACATGCCGTAAATAATAGAAGGAACTCCTGCTAAATTGTTGATATTCGTCTGGATAATGCGGTTAATTGCGTTGTCCACCGCATATTCTTCCAAATAAATTGCTGCACCAACACCGATGGGGAAGGAGAAGCCAATCACAATCAAGATCACCCACATCGAACCGAGAATAGCCGTGCGGACTCCAGCGAATTCTGGCGTACTAGACTGTGGCGTGACTAAAAATTCCCCTGTCGTCCAGGAACGGAACTCAAGTTCAGCATTTGGAAACTCAACAGCCACCTGTGCGAGAATCTCGTTGCGGTTGAAAATGGTGTCAACCAGTGTCCAAACGCCAACTACATCTGGCGCGATTACTTCTTCGACAACGAGCGTATGCACTTCTTCCTGGGTGCGAGCGGTTAATGTACAGCCTTCAGGAGGCTCTTCGCCACTACAGACTTCTGCCCAGGTCGCTTCATCTTCAAACACGAGGCTGTCAGTATAAAAACGCTGTTCACGTTCCATGCGTCGACCCAAGCCGGTTGAGATGTTGGCGGCTAAAATTTCAACCAACACTTCTTTCGGTTCTTCGCTTAATTTGACATCAAACACGTTGTCGGTGAAAAAGTCGAGCGTACCGCTATCTTCGCCAGGAATAAAGCGCACAACTGGCTGGTTATGCCAACTTGTATTGACATCAGACCAGACTGCAGCAGACGTGAAAACCTGGCGCAATTCATCTTGCGTGGCATTGGTTAGAAATTCGTTTTGTTGGCTTACCACAACGGCAAGTGCATCTGTGCCGACTCGTAACTCTACGGGACGACGGCCGTTTTCACGACACGCTTCATATTCACCTGGGGTAATGGGGCGGCTGGCAGCGGCAATATCGGCCGTGCCATCCACACAAAATGCGCGAATCCCTGCAGATGAACCAATGCTTTGTACATTCACATTGGCGGCAAAGCCGTCTGCCGAAATTCGTTTAACCATTCGTTCGGTTAATGGGAATACCGTCGAACTGCCAGCGATAGTGATGCTGCCAGAAATGCCGTCTGGGTTGATAGATGCCCATTGCCCAGGCTGCAAATCAAACCCACTGGCAGCAACCCAGTTGTTTTGAGCTTCTGATAAGGAATCCGCACTGGATGGAAAGTAGCCGACGTCTTCAACTTCTTCAGCAACATGAGTCAAGTAATAGTTGGTAAATACACCAGCGGCCTGGTTGCTTTCTAATACGTCAGCGGTGGTGTAGAGGTATAACGGCCGTGCTAAAGGGTAGCTGCCGTCTTCAACGGTTGCGGCAGTTGCTTCCACGCCATTCACATTGATAACTTTCAGCGTATCGCTGTTTTCCTGATAGTAAGCGTATCCGAAAAAGCCAATGGCGTTGGGGTCGGCAATGATGCCTGCTGCCAGTTCATTATCATCTTCACTGGAGATAGTGTTGGCAGCATTCAGCAGCTTTTCTTCTTCGATTGCCAGTACCAGACTGGCTGGTTCAACTTCATTTTGCACAGCAACAAGGCCAAATGCGCTGTTAATCACATTGTAAAGCAGGGCCATCAGCGCCATGATCGCCACAATCGTGGCCGCAATGAACAACGAGTGCCATAAGCTGCCGCGACGATGCCGATTGGTGATTTGGCTCGCAAGTGCATCACCTTCGGGGTAGCCGATGTTTTTTTCGTTATTAATCATTCGTACACCTCACGGAAACGAGCCACGAAACGACGGGCCAGAATGTTAAGACCCAATGTCATCAAAAATAGCATCAAGCCGATGGCAAAGATACTGTTATAGTCGATGGAGTCGTAGCTCAAGTCACCACCGCTGATACGCACAATGTGGCCTGTCATTGTCTCGGCGGCCACAAAGGGGTTTAAGATTAAACCAAAGAGGCTGTCTTCGCCGAATGTGAAGTTTTTTGGTCCAGCACCGGCGGCAATGGCCACAATCATGGTTTCGCCAATGGCGCGTGAAATAGCAATCACAAAAGCGGCTGTGATGCCAGATAGTGCTCCAGGCAATACAATTTTTAATGATGTTTCTAGCTTGGTGGCTCCCAGGCCATAAGCTGCTTCACGCAATCCTCTGGGAACGGCGTGGAGTGCGTCTTCACTGAGTGAGCTAACCATGGGGATAATCAAAATGCCAACCACGATACCAGCCGACATTGTGTTGAAAATTTGCACGATGTTTTCGCCAAAAATGTTGCGCAGCAAGGGTGTCATGAAGGTGAGGGCGAAGTAGCCGTAAACAACGGTAGGAATACCAGCCAATACTTCCAAGATTGGTTTTAAGATATTGCGTGCGCGGTCTGATGCATATTC
>QQUD01000208.1 GCA_008501785.1 Chloroflexota bacterium | reverse complement strand
AAACAGTATTAACGAGTTATTACAAGATGAAAAACATTGCGGGTATCCAGCGGATCAGGTCAAATTATTGACTAATGAGCAGGCAACGGCAAATAAAATCAAAGAAGGCTTGTCTTGGCTGGCAGATAATGCTGGAGAGGCGGATACGGCCGTTATCTACTTCTCCGGTCACGGCGGCCAAATCAAAACAGGGGAACACGCCGATAACTACCTCATCCCATACGAAGCCACGGCCACCAATCTACCCGGCACCGCCATTTCCGATTCAGCGCTAGTCACCCTACTCAACAAAATTCAGGTAGGGCGTTTGCTTGTGATATTCGACTGCTGCCATGCGGGTGGCATTGGTGACGTTAAAGGCGGCGATTTAGCCCATGAGGGCACTGTTAAATCCGGTTTAGATAGCAAACTGTATGATCGGCTCGGCCAAGGCACAGGACGCGCCGTGATTGCTTCATCACGTTCAAATGAAGTCTCCTGGGTGATGGGAGATATGCCCAACAGCCTATTCACACATCATATGCTGCAAGCATTTAAAGGCGAGGCTCCCATGCGTGGTGATGGGCTGGTACGGCTGTTTGACCTGTTCGACTATGTTTCAGAACATGTCTCTGTCGATCAACCAAATCAGCATCCTATATTAAAAGCAGAAATCGAAAAGAATTTCCCTATTGCATTACATCTTGGTGGGCAAAAAACGATACCCAAACAGCTCGTGTCTACAGTTTATAAGAACAAACCAGACATTCAAAACTTTCAAAATGTTGACCTAGGTCCTACAGATGAAGAAATACTTTTTCGGATGTATGATGGATACAAACGAATCGTCATTAAAGGTGAAATGGGTGGCGGATTTGGTGGTGGGCGGGTGTTTTTAATTCACCCCGTTGCAGTCGATGATGGAGCAGATCTACCAGTCGTTGTTAAAACAGGACCTATCGGCATTATTGAACAAGAATGGTCTGCTTTCAAACAATTTGTCGAAAATAAAGTTCCCCATGTAGCCGATATCAAAGGCGATTTAGTCTATTCACAAGACAGGCGTTGGGGTGGCATTCGGTACCCACTCGCAGGCAACGAACTATATGAAACATTGAGTTTAAAATCATTCTGTAAGCAATTCGACCTCGATGAAATCACCTATGTGCTCAAAGATCAACTTTTCTACACAATGAAAGAGATGTGGCAGAAAAACAAACATTTGGGTGTCGCTTTTGTTGGTGGAAGTTTCGATCCTGTCTTGCCTGTCAATGTGAAGATTCACTTATTACCCAATATCCCCGCGACTGATACCCTGACACCCAAAAATTGTTTCCAAAGTGAATTCAAAAATGGTAATATCGTTGCTGTGTCAGGGTTTGAGATTGTTGAAATCGATCCAGAAGCATCTGAACTAACCCTCAATTTACCGTACTCAGATGATGATTTACCCAATTCGTATCGCGTACGTTTTACTGGCGTCACAGATATGGCAGGCTTTGGAGAGGGCAAAGTAATATCAAAGCCGCTTACCGGTGTTGTGCAAACGACTCGATTCTCATTGATCCAAGAATTGGTTGAGGCCGCTTTTAATGACAAGATTGACACCACTGCAACAAATATCGCGGTACCGAAAATTGGTACAGTTCTCAATCCTATACCTGAAATCCCTAAATTTTTAAAGGAAATTCGTCATGTGCGCATGGGACCAATTCATGGTGATTTAAATTTAGAAAATGTTTTGGTTGTCTACGATAAAAGAAACCGTCAAGTCTTTTTAATTGATTTTGCCAATGCGCGACAAGATATTGTGCTGCACGATTTTTGGCGGATGGAAACGGGTATTTGGCTATATTTAGTGCCAGAGATTTTGAAAGAAAATGGCCGTTCTCTCTCCGACATTCCAAACTTTGTGCAAAACATCCATGACAATGCATTGAAGGCTCCAGAATTAGAAAAACCATTTCAAATCATTTCAGCCATTCGCAAACAATCAACAAACTACATGGTCAAACCAGATGATTGGTCTGAATATTACAATGGGCTAATTGTGTATCTAATTGGTGCGCTCAAATTTAGCAATCTCGACAATCAGCCAACGACACCATTACCGAAGCAGGGTGCTTTTGTAACGGCCGTATCCCTTTTCCACATTTTAAAGAAAGAGCCAATGCCCGACACCAATTCATTGAAACCCGAAGAAGGAGACCCAACAATGCCAAATGATTTATCAGTTCGAGACTTATATCCATATCTGAGTAAACATTTCACTGAAGAAGACTTAAAAGATATTTGTATTGAACTGGAAATTAGGTATGAAGATATTCCAGGAAGAACGCTATCTTCAAAAGCACGCGAGTTGCTTTTACATTTAGAACGGCACGGCCGTTTGGATGAACTCCCACCTTTAATGAAGGAAATGCGACCCAGATTGCAATTTCCTTGGTAAATCGCTCTATTGACTTATCTTTATTCACCCTGTCGGGTGATTACACGCCTGCTCAAACAGGTTAAAATACATTCATTAATATAAATCCTCCGAGTCAGTTGACCTAAGGAGCTTGCTCTATGGCAGCTTGACCACTCCCTCATATTGCGAGGGACGGGCTATTGTTGGAAACAAAGCAGCCTCCCGACGTCCCAGAATATTCCGGGGACCGACTTGGAAAGGAGTCAACCAATGAGCATTTTACAATCACTGTTAGAAGAATCGGCCGCCCATCATAACCATCTGTGTCCACGACAGGTGCTGGGTGTCCGTATGGGGCTGTTGGCCGGAAACCTCCTGGGCATGAAATTGCCACAAACGAAAAAGTTAATGTACACCTTTGTCGAATCAGACGGATGCGGCATGGGCGGCATTTCGACAGCAACGGGCTGTAAAGAACGTCGGCGCACCTTGCGCGTGCTGGATTTCGGGAAGCTGGCAGCAACGTTTGTAGAGTTGGCTAACGGCCGTTCCCTCCGCATCTACCCTCACCCCCAAGCACGCGAGAAAGCCATTGCCGCCTTACCCAACGTGCGCGGCCGCTGGCAGCGCCAGCTACAAGCCTACCAATTCCTTTCAGACGAAGATCTGTTTGTCGTGCAGCCGGTAAGACTCACCGTCTCCATGAAAAAGATCATCAGCAGGCCCAAATTACGCGTCAACTGCAATAGCTGCGGCGAAGAAATCGGCAACGAACGCGAAATTATTCAAAATGGCTATACGCTTTGCCGCTCTTGTGCAGGTGAAAGCTACTACCAAATCGAACTCGACCCTGCGTTTACGGAAACACATGAGAGTATACTTGTTCCCAAAACAAACGGGAGTATGAATCATGTCTATTCCAATCATCACCATTATCAGCAAGTCTAAATCGGGTAAAACAACCCTACTCGAAAAACTGATTGCCGAACTTAAGCAGCGCAATGTTCGTGTCGCCACTATCAAACACCATTCACATGCCGGGTTTGACATTGACAAGCCGGGAAAAGACAGCTGGCGACACGCCCAAGCTGGCAGCGACCATGTGATCATCGCTGCTCCAGACAAAATTGCATCCTATCGCCTGTTGCAGCATGAGTTATCGCTCGATGAAATTACGGCAGACATACGCGATGTCGATATTATTTTAACCGAAGGGTATAAACAGGCTGGCAAACCGACACTAGAAATTATTCGTGCCGAGATCAGCACAATCCCACTCAACTTTCCACAAAACCGCTTTGCAATAGCTTCTGATGTGCCATTAGACCTTGGCGTTCCCCAATTTGAGCTTGATGATGTGGTAGGAATTGTAAATCTGATTGAGCAAACGTTTCTTGTTTAACTCAATTATGACACCATTTCCCCTGAAGCTTTACATAGATGTCTCAAGCAAAAACAACTTCTCAGCTTCCGCGAAATTGCAAAACCTGGCAAATATTATTGCTACATCGAGGGCAGTAACTCTTTCACGGCACCCAAGGATATGAGCGATTGTTCTTGGGCAAGTGAAAGCCCTGCAATACTCGTAATGTTTAGACGCTCATACGGCCGTTTTGCCAATAACGTGATGAAACAGACACCTGTTTCAACATCCCACATTCTAATCGTTTCATCATCGCCACAACTCATGATATATTGCCCATCATTGCTAAAATCAATTCCCCAAACAGGCCGTTTATGGCCCCTCAATACATCCTTTATTTGAAACGTCTCTACATCCACCATCTGAATCGTCTGATCACTCAATGCAATCGCAATCAGATTTTGGGATGGCTCAAAAACAATGTCCCAAATCGAGGTAAGTCCTACCAAAATCGTGTGCATAAGTTTACTTTCGATGAGGTCCCAAATTTGCAAAGTGTGATCGTTTCCACCGCTCACCAACAGATTTCCATCAGGGCTAAATGCCAATGAATAAACGCTGCCGCTATGGTGTGTAAGGTTTGATAGACAACGGTTTGAATCCATTTCCCAAATACGGATGGTGGCATCATCACTCTGGTCATTTAACGTGAGAAGACATGCCCCCGTTTGCACATCCCAAATTTTAACACTGCTGTCTTCACTTCCCGAGGCGATGGTTGCCCCATCAAATGAATAAGCCACAGACCGAATTCGGGTTTGATGTCCATGCATCGTTTGCAAACATTTAATACGGATGCCAAGCTTTCGCCAGGTCCATTTATCTCTTCATAAATCGACAATGATTGTTGGCCATAATTTTGTGCTAAATCATACGCTCGGTTCAATCGATAATCGACACATAAATTGAAAAGCACTTCTGCCAAAATGCGATTTCAGCAATACTAAAGGCCGGAAATTACGTTGCTACCATATTACCAACTCAACAAATGTTGAATCGCATTGGCATCCCCTCCCCTCAGGAAACAGACCTTTTTATCCCTCAAAATGATTTAGAAACCGGTGAATTTGTCGATGTATTGATTGATCATCTATCATAAACTGCTTGACACCTAACCAACCGGAATCAACGTTTTAATGCCGTCAACTGCCTCAACTACCCAACCATAAACCTCATCCTCTGTACACACCTGCCACCAAACATACCCATCAACAGTTTGCGCAGGTGCAACAATAGTCACAACGGTTTCATGTGGCAGCATTTGCAGCACTTCATGATTTAAACCAGGCACCCGGCGCATGTTTAACACACTATTTTCGGTTTGGACCTTAGCAGGCTGCCCCACCTGCAAAGCTGAGAACTGTGGAAAGGGTTCAAACTTTTTACCCAACCAACCAGCGTCTTTACCTGGAAAATCGAGAATAAAGGCATGATAATTGTTTTTATGTGCGATGTATTGGGCAATAAACCAAAGGGGGTTTTTTGCGCCAGACATCATCACTTTCATTCCGGTTGCCATCCCAATCTGGTCTTGGGTTTTGTCCCAGGTGTCATCACCTGCTAAATCTGCCATCAATTCATCAATCAAGTCGTGTAGGTTTGGCCCACCAACGGCCGTTTTGATCGACCCAACTAACCGACCAGGACGTTTGAAGGTAACGGCCGTTCCCGCCCCCTCATCCACATTCCAATTATTCGATAACTTCATTCGATAACCAAAAGCCGTATTGTAATACACGCCATCCACCAACTGCGGATACTGTTTTGGAGGCACTGCTGGCACTTGAATTGTGGTTCCCGCCTCAATCTGCATGTTGGGGTCCAGATACCAACCTGGCAGCTCACGATTTGCCAAATAAATTGCCACCCATTTGTGTGGGGTCAATTGATTTTTGGGCGACTCGTCCTCATACAACATCAATGCGAGATTGCCGAGAGAAACGGCCGTGCTGAGCAAAGTCGAAGTAGCCGTTTGCACCGTATACGACTTCATATCTGAAAACAGGGGTATCTTGGACATCACAACTCCTCAAAGCATTTCAGCAACTCAGCCTATCAGCTTGTCAGCTAAAGTCTGCTGAAATGCTGAAGGGCTGAAATGCTAATTTGCTTCAAAGTATAGGACAGCCCAAGCGACATCGCAAAAGGCATTACAAAATCTTGCTAACGTCCAAATTACGCGCCATCGCCCGTTCCATACCCCAATGCATCAACGTTTGTGGCGGCGCTTTCACTTCATCTTCAGGACGGCGCACCAGGCTCATCGCCTCCTCTTCACAAAAAGCAACACAAACCCAACGCCCCACACACCGCACCTGCTCCACGGGCATCACACAAGCATCAGTCAACGCCAGGGCATCAAACTGACAATGCTCCACACATTCCTCACACCCATTGCACAGTGCATCATCAACCTGATTCACAAACGCCGACCGCGCCACCACATTCGCAATCCCCAAATCCGCCATGCCGCGCAAAATGCCGCACGAACAGGTGCAGCAGTTGCAAATATAGTGTGTACCAAGCTGATTGTTGCCAACCGAATGCACCAAACCGGCATCAGCCGCCCGTGTCAACGTTGCTTGCGCTTCTTCATGGGTCAACGCTTGAATCGCGTCATGATTATCATACGCATTGGGTCGATTGTGCAGCAGCAGACAAACATCAATCGGATGCTCACACCCCTCCCCAATTAGCTCTTTTTGTTTGCGACAAACACAGTCAATCACGCCCCATGATTTGGCCTGATCGAGCATATCAGATGCACTTTCATATGGATGTACTTCAATCTCTGCCTGCACACTCTCGCGCACAGGAATCACGCGATGCACCTGCGGCTGCACCGACAACATCTTGCCAAATGCTTCTAGAAAATAGGCTTCAAACAAGTGTGCAAATTCAGGTTCAATCTTCCCCATCTGCATCTCGTAAATGCCCACAACAAAAGGCAACAAGCCAAAAACAAGCCCCTTCTCTTTGCGACTCACACGAATTAACCCACGTCGAGACATGGTTTTTAACATCTTCTTAGTAGCGTGGGAGTCTGCTTCGATGCGCTGCGCAACTTCCTCAGGCGTCTCCAGCGTAACGCGTAATTGAGCCGCTAAGGCAGCCTCCTCTGGCGTATAAAGCGTTGCCAACATTTTAAGCTCGACACCATCTTCAGTAGGCGGGAAGCCATTGGGTAAGGCATCTAATCGTTCAGCCAACTGTTTGTATGAATCCATATTCATGGGATTTCCTCCTGGTTTTATATGCATTATCCCTTCCCCACAGTTGCAATAGAATTAGTATAACATGTTTAGATTGTGGTGAGGAAAACGGCCGTTCCCCCCCCTCTCATCAACATCTCACCCAATTTCACTCCAAAACATTGATTTTCACCAATCTCTTGCTAAAATGAAAATGTATCCTTGTTTACTCCACAACAACAACCGAAGAGGAAAATCAATGAAAAGCCGACGTCTCCTTTTGATCCTTACCCTGCTTTTGCTCCTATTTGTCTTACCTTCAATGGTATATGCTCATGACGAAACAACAGTTGCCAGATTTGGCTCGTTTATTGCTGGCCTAACCCACCCCATTTTAGGGCTAGACCATCTATTAGCGATGCTCAGTGTCGGCATTATCAGCGCCCAAATTGGCGGACGTGCTATCTGGCAAGTGCCAGCAACCTTTGTCGGGGTTATGGCACTTGGCGGGACACTCGGATTATTGGGTGTTGGATTGACAGCAATTGAATTTGGCATTGCTCTTTCTGTCCTTGCTTTAGGCGTGGCCATCTTTATGGAAAAGGGCATCCCCATTGCAGTCGTCATGGTTGCCGTTGGCTTGTTTGCCATTTTTCACGGATATGCACACGGGGCTGAGATGCCATCGCTGGCACAGCCAGTACGGTATGCATTGGGCTTTTTGACGGGAACGGCCGTTATCCACATCACTGGCGTCCTCATCGGCGACATCCCCAGCCACTACAAAGCTGGCCCCATCGTTCTACGCGGCCTCGGAGCCGTCATCGCCGTCTTCGGCATCCTGTTCCTCGTCGGTGTCCTCTAACTTTTACCAGTAGGGGCGCACCCTCGTGGTCGCCCTCTTCAGGCAAGCACAAAGCACTGCTCAAATTCATCTAGATCATCTACAAAATAATTTTAACGGAGGCCCCATGGCACAAAGCATTTCAAAAGCACCCCAAAAAACAGTCTGGCAAACACTCATCAGCAACCGCAAAATCATCCTCTGGGAAGTTGGCGGCATCTTTTTCATCAACTTCATGGGCAGCTTCCTCCACTACGCCTTTGAGCTAAGTGGCTTTGCTACACCAGTTGCCTTCATTGCCTCCGTCAACGAAAGCACCTGGGAACATCTCAAATTCTTCTTCTGGTCGGGAATGATTTACACACTCATCGAGTACACCTATGTCAAAGATGACGCCAACAACTTCGCCTTTGCCAAAGGCATGGGACTGCTCGTTACCCCACTCGTCGTTTGCCTCGCCTTTTATTCATACGTTGGCGTTGTCGTCCCCTTGTACGGTGAAGGTACGCTGCAAGGCAGCATCACCACCGGAATCATTGGCATCATCGCTGGCCAAATGGTGAGTTCATACTACCTACAAAGCCCTCCACTTGGCAAAAAAATGCGTAACATCGGTGCAGGCATCCTCGTCACCCTCACCCTCATGTTCTCCACATTCACCTACTTCCCACCCAAATTCTTCCTATTCCAAGACTTCTTCGGCTACAAATTCACCGGTCAATACGGCATCCTCGAAGATTACACCGACTACAAAGTCTTCAACCTACCCGAAGAGTAGAATTTGGACGCAGATTAACATTGATAAACGCAGATTTTGGGATGGTACAAAATTAAGTAGATGATCTTTACACATTTTGGGCGACCACAAGGGTCCGCCCCTACAGGAGGTCTCATCGTAGGGGCGGACCCTTGTGGTCGCCCTCTTAGATCGAACTTTTAAAGTTGATTTTGTCCAATTCTGAACCATCCCCAAATTTTTTCCTCTTAAATCTGCGTCATCAGCGTTAATCTGCGTCCAATCCTCTTATCTTTTCCCTAAAATCATTCCCCAAACACAGCATCCGCAGGCATCCCAGGCTTCAACAACTGTTCAGGATTATCCAAACGAACCTTTACCGCAAACACCATATGCACCCGCTCCTCCTGCGTCTGCACATTCTTCGGCGTAAATTCAGCCTGCGAGGCAATATGCGACACCTCACCCACAAACACATCACTAAACGCATCCACCGTCACGTCAACCTGCTGCCCCAAGAAAACCTGCCCTAATTCAGCCTCAGGCACATACACCGTTAACGTTACATCATCCAAATTAGCCAATGTAAACAGTGGCACACCAGGCGCAGCCAATTCGCCCACCTGCAACACACGTTCCACAACCACACCACTCACCGGAGCCGTCAGCGTCGTTTGGGCAATCTGAATATCTACCGTTTGCAAAGCAGCGTCAGCAGCAGCCAACGCACCTTCAGCTTGCGCCACCTGCGCTTCCAAAGCCGCAATTTCTTCTGGGGTGGCACCCGCTTTGAGGCGTGCCAACTGCGCTTCAGCTTGGGCCAGCTGCCCGGCTGCGACTTCAACTTGAGCAGAAGCGGCCGTTATGCCCACATCAGCCAACGCCACCTGATCTTGCGTCGTTCCTGGTCCCGCCTGCGCCGCAGCCACACCCGCTTCGGCCGCAGCCACACCCGCTTCAGCCGTTTTTACTTGTGCCTGCGCACCAGCCACCATCGCCCTCGCCGCCGCGATCTCACTTTGCGACGCACCCGCCATTGCTAAATCTAGCTGTGCCTGTGCTGCGTCTCGCGCACCCCTGGCACTTTCTCGCTGATAACGCGCCGGCTCTTCCGGCCACCCGCCAATATCCTTTTGC
>QQUD01000798.1 GCA_008501785.1 Chloroflexota bacterium | reverse complement strand
TTTGACGTTGGGGTTGGGGCTGGTTGGGTTTCAGTGGGCGGGTCAGTTGTGGAAGCGGCCGTTTACCCATCACCTCACGTTCCTTTTCATTTTGTTTGACCCGAAGGTGTTGGCAAACGGCCGTTATGTGACGACTGATCTTGGTGGGACGCTGTTCATATTTCTAGCGACTTTTTTGTTGTGGCGGATGTGGAAACGGCCGTCTTGGCGTACCTGGCTGTTGGCTAGTGTGGGCATGGGGTTGGCCTTTGGCAGCAAGCTGTCGGCGTTGGCGTTTGTGCCGATTTGGGGTGTGATGGCGATTTTGCCTCTTTATGAAGAGAATTGGACGCAGATAAACACAGATAAACACAGATTTTTTTCTTTTCTCTCTGCGTCCTCTGTACTCTCTGGGATGAAAAATCGGTTGGCAATGTATTTGTCGGCTGGTTTGTTTTCGATTGTGGTGTTGTGGGGAATTTTTGGGTTTGAGTGGGGGCGGTTTGCATTTCAGGCTGATTGGTTGTTGGGATTGAATCTAGTGTCTGGACCGATGCCGACGTTTTGGCGAGGGATTGAGAAGATATTGTTTTGGTCCAGCAGTGGACGGATGGCATTTTTGTTTGGTGACTTTTCTTTCGAAGGGTTTATTCAATATTTCCCAATTACCTTTGCCGTAAAAACGCCAGTGGTGACATTGATTGGGCTGGTGCTGGCAATTGGATTGTTGTTGTGGCGACGTGAGACGCGTCAGCGGGTGCTGTTTGTGCTGCTGGTGCCGCTGTTGTATTTTGCCACCAGCATGATGAGTAATTTGAATATTGGCTACCGTCATTTGTTGCCGACGCTGCCGTTTGTTTATCTGATTTTGGCTGGATTGGTGGCGTGGGGAAGGGATGCCAAACAGCGTCGCATCATGATGATGGGTGTTAGCGGGGCCTTTGTGGCCTTATTGTTGACGACGGTGTGGATCCACCCTCATTATTTAAGCTATTTTAATCAGGCGGCTGGTGGTCCTGAAAATGGATACCAGGTTTTGCTGGATAGCAATGTGGATTGGGGTCAGGATTTGCTGCGCCTGCAGGATTGGATGGCAGATGAAGGTGTTGAGCGAGTGAAATTGGGCTGGTTTGGGTCTGCGATACCAGATTATTATGACATTTTGTATGATCCCATGCCGGGGTCTCCGTTGCCCGCATTTTATTCGCAATGGACTGTACCGCCCTTTAATGTGTCTGAGCCGGAACCGGGTGTGTATGCGATTAGCGTGAGTAATTTGATGGAACTGCCGCTGCCGCATTCAACGGTTTATTCGTGGTTTCGGCAGCAAGAGCCGGATGCACGGATTGGGTATTCGATTTTGATTTATCGCGTGGAGTGAGACTATTATCGTAATTTGCCAGCTAATCGCAGCGAATAAAATTTTGATGAACGATTTCAAGCATGATCTAAAAAATGGCTGTTACTCGTGCTGCTTTTGTCGCTGCGGGTTGGGTCGGGTATGTTGAGGTGATTGAGTGAGGCGAGTTGCTTTTTGGTTGGGTGTGTCGCTGGTTGCTGCGCTGATGATTTGGTGGGTGTCGGTGGGAGATGTGCAGCAGGTAACGGCCGTTTTCCTCTTTTGGCTGCTGCCCATTTACACATGGGAACTTGTAATCTTTGGTAGGGTGAGATGTCATCTTGCCTGGACAAAACAGTGTTTTGCCCTACGATTTTCGGGTTGGTTGACGGCGGCGGGGTGGGTGCTGCTGCTGCATGTAATTGGTGGGCTGCTTATTCATTATTTGCCTGGACCTGTGCCCCGTTTGTTGTTGTTGGGATGGGGTGTTTTTGTTGTGGTTTTGCCTGTTTTTGCTTCGTTTTTTTTGATACGAATGGGAAAGAAGACGGATGGGGAGGAAAAGAGCAGCGGCACAACCAGTAAGGGAAGTGAATCTGCGATATCTGCAAAATCTTTGATTCCGATCTTATTGCTCATTCTGCTTGCAATTTTGCTGCGGCTGCCGAATATGGGGTATAAGGAGCTGCAAGGGGATGAGGGGATTATTTTGATGCGGGCGGCGACGGCCTTGACTGGGGATGATGTGGAGTTGTTTTTGCATCAGAAGGGACCGGTGGAAATTGTGCTGCCGATGGTGGCATGGGGCAGCACGGGAGCGATTTCAGAATTTTGGGCGCGGCTGCCGTTTTTGTGGGGGAATGTGCTGGCTGTGCTGGTAATGGTGGCACTGGCGCGGCGCTGGTTTGGTGACAAGGTGGCGCTGGTGGCTGGTGTGCTGCTGGCAGTAAATGGGTTTAGCATTGCGTTTGGGCGCATTATTCAGTACCAATCGTTTGTGATGCTGTGGGGGCTGTTGGCATTGCTACACGCAGACCGGTATCGTGAGGATGGGGATGGTTGGGCGTTGGGTTTAACGGCCGTTTTCCTCGCAGGCGGTCTCCTCTCCCATTACGACGCCGTGCTGGTTGCTCCAGCAATTGTGTGGTTGGTGTGGCCTCGTTTGCAGATAGCACGGTGGTGGGAGTGGCTGCTGTCTGGCGCGATTGGATTTGGATTGCTGACGCTATTTTATGTGCCATATGTGCTGCATCCCAATTTTGCTAAGACGCAAAGTTATTTGCTTGGGGATCGATTGGGGCAGGAGCAGGCTGGGGCAACGGTGCGCTGGAGTGGGACTGAAGTGTGGCAGATGGCTACATTTTACAACAGCCTCTATTATATTTTGGGTTTGATTTTGCTGGTTGGTGTTGGGCTTGTTGTGCTGTGGTGGCAGAAAAACGGCCGTATTTCTGCCCTCCTTACCTTTCTCGTACCCTTGCTCTTTTACACTGTGATTGTGGATGATGCCCGGACACACGTGTATACGATTTTTCCTGGCGCAGCGATGTTGGCGGCGGTGGGGGGCGTTTGGTTGTGGCAAAAGGTGTCGCAGCCGGTGATGCAGCGTTTGTTGGTTGGATTGTTTGTTGGGTTTATCGTGGTTTCGGCCGTTTATGTGTGTTTGATGTTTGTGGACACAAGCCCTGAACGGCAGCGTACTTGGGCTGAAAACAAACCCGCCTTTTTCCCAACAACCTGGGATGAGCCGCCGCTGTATGGTTTGTTTGGTTTCCCATATCAGGCAGGATGGCGAGCGGTGGGCGAATTGCCATTGGCGCTGCCGTATGCCAGCAATGAGGAAGAGGAAATCACGAATATTTATATGGGGCAAGCAAATCGCACGCATTGTCCTGATTTTGAAACGTTTATTGTGGCAAATAATGTGCAGGATACGGTTCCGTATGATGCGGCGTGGCTGGATGGCATGTTTTTGCAGCATGAGGTGGTGGTAAACGGCCGTTCTACCATGCAAATTTATGGAAGAGAGGAAACGGCCGTAAACTCCATTGACGCTCACAGAACCAAACATTGGCTAACTCCTGAAGAAGCCGCTGCTCCCCAACCAGAAGGCATTGTGCCAGTAGATGCGATTTTGGGGAATGGACAGGTGAAGTTACTTGGTTACGATGTAAATGTGGAAAATGCGGTTCCGGGCGGTCAGGTGGCTGTGACACTGTTTTGGGAAGCGCTGCTGCCATTCACCGAACCGCATCAGGTATTTACCCATCTGGTTGCGGGGGGCGAGTTGGTTGCCCAACATGACGGTGCTCCAGAGTGCAATATGAATCCAACTACGCGGTGGGAACCTGGGCAGATCATCCCCGATACGCATTTGATTGACATTCCACCTGGCATGTCATTAGGTCCTGTGACTCTTCTTGTAGGCATGTATAACCTGGAAACTTTAGTACGTTTGCCCATTCAAACGGGCGGCGATGATACTATTCTGCTGGGTGAAATTTTGATTGAGTGAGCAGTTGCAATCCAGGCTAACAAAGGTAAACTCGTTGTCTGATTATGACAGAGCAAATTGTAAACAAGAACCAATCTTCAAAAGTTGATAATAAGTGGTGGCCGTGGGTAACTGCTGCGATTGTGGTGGTACTGTTGGGTCTCTATTTGTATAACCTGACCGGCTGGCGCATTCATGATGATGAAGGGGAGTATCTCTACCAAATGTGGCGCATGACACTGGGAGAGATGCCGTATCGTGATTTCCTGACGCCGCAGCTGCCGGTCTTTTTGTACACGGGCACGTTGTTTATGCTGCTGGCAGGACCTTCACTCTGGTTTATGCGTGCTTTTATTGTGCTGCAAACATTTGGCAGCAGTCTAATCCTCTTTTTTGCAGGCCGAAGACATCACAGCCTAATGGCTGGCTGGCTGGCGATGGTGCTCTACTTGCTTCATGCGGAAGTATTCAAAGAAATGCGTATCTATCGCAATGAGCCGCTGTTTGTACTGCTGGTAACGTTGGGAGTCGTGGTGGCTACCTGGCCAAAGGACGGTGTGCGGCGGCGCAATTTGGCCTGGGCAGGGATCTGTTTCGGGCTGGCGACGATGGTGAAATTATTTGGCCTTTTGCCTATGGGCGGCATCGGGCTGTGGGTGATTTGGGACGCATGGCGAAAGAAACGGCCGTTTTCTCAAATGATCATAGATGGTCTGTGGCTGGGTGTGCCAACATTGCTTGTGATTGGTGCGTTTGCTGGTGTGTTTAGCTGGCTGTCGCCAAACTTTTTTGATTTGGTAGTTGGGCATCATGTGGCACAAGGCAGCGACCAGGAATCGACACGTGTATTGTTGCGGCAGTTTGCCGTTTATTACGAATATTTTAGCTTTTATCCTGTGCTGGTTGGGCTGACATTGATATCGGCCGTTTGGGGTTCGGTGAATGGTGATACACGGCTGCGTTGGGCGTGGCAAATTCCAGTGATCTTGGCGTTTTTGTTGTTGTCACGGGACTTGGGGCGACGGCATTTCATGTTCTTGCTGCCATCGATTGCGCTGTTGACAGCATGGATTATTGCTGAGTTTATAAACGGCCGTTTTCGCCGACCAGGGCGTATTGTCGGCGTGGTGGCTTTTGCTGCCATTGCGATTCCCTTTTTGCAGGAAAATATTATCAGGGTACAAAAAGTTGATAATCAGACACAAATGCTTGTTGATCTGATTGTAGACAATACAGAGCCGGGTGAATTTGTATTAACTGATGATATTGGTCTTGCCTTTTACAGCGGCCGACCAACGACGTATTCTGGTGCGGCTTTGTCCAATGGGGCGATTACCAGCGGTCAAATCGTGGGCGAGATGCTGGTTGATGAGATTGTGGCTACCAATACACGCATTGTGATGATTAACGAGTCACTGATCATTGGGGATCATATGGCATATTTGCGAGATTATCCCCGCTTCCATCGCTTTTTGGAAGCCAATTTTGACTTGCACAGTCGCACGCGACGAGATGAACAGGAGTTGGCGATTTGGATACGGGACAGGGAACGGCCGTTTCTTGCCGAAGACACTTACACGATCACTTACGAAGATGGCACCCAATTTGGCGAAAATGTGACACTATCCGGTTACACTTTTGCGAAAGAACAGTTGCAACCGGGTGATAAAGTTAAATTTACCCTTTATTGGAAAGCCACTGGACCCACCGATAACTATTGGAGTGTCTTTACCCATTTAGTCGGACCGGATAATAGTATTGTCGGACAGCATGACAAAGTACCGTATGAAGGCGTGTACCCACCGACGCGCTGGTGGCCCGGTCAAGTGATTGACGATCAATTTTCCATCAAAATTCCGGATGACGCACCGGCTGGGGAATATCACCTCGCCGTCGGAATGTACGATTGGATAACGGGGGATCGGCTGGTGCTACAATCTGCAGTGGGTGAACCTGTACCAGATAATCGCACCTGGTTGAACCACGGTATCCAGGTTGGTGAGTAATGAATCGTTTGCGTCAGAGGGGGCTGTATCAGTCCATTTGGATTGGGCTGCTGGCAGCATATTTGATTATCTCAGTCAGCCATTTTGATGCGTATGCGTGGAATTATGATGAAGGGGTGCTGCTGCAAACGGCCGTTTTAACCAGTCGTGGCTTTCCCCTCTATGCTGAAACCGTTTTCAATAAACCACCGCTGATTATCTGGTGGCTGCAACTGGCGTTTTGGCTGGGTGGCGAAACAGTTGCTGTGGCCAATGTGTCGATGCTGCTGTTGACAACAGTGGGCCTCATTTTGCTGGGGATATTGGCTCGCCAATGGTGGGGACGCTGGGCAGATGTAGCGGCAATTGCCATTTACCTGCTGATTCCTGAATCGTTGGTGCGATCAGCGGTGGTGATGAACGATTTGCCGGCGATGACATTTATGTTGGCAGCATTGGTATGTGCAACGCAGTTTCGTATGCGACAAACGTGGAGATGGGTGGGGTTAACGGCCGTGTGCTTTGCCATTGGTTTGGGATTGCATCCACTGCTGCTGTTTATGGCACTGCCGGTGGGACTGGTTCTGATTTTTTCAAAATCAGCAAATATTCCGCCAACCAACACCAAAAAAAATTGGCAAAATATTTTTAAAATTGGTCTGATTTTTACAGTGGGCGTGCTTGTCGTAACGGGTAGCTGGCTGTTGTTGGTTGATAGGGTTGGTTTTTGGGAATGGGTGGTGGCGTTTAACAATACCCCGCTGGGTGATGTGCTGCAAGAGCGGGCGACGCGAAACGGCCGTTTTCTGCTCGAAGCCCATATTGCACATTGGCCACTGCTGATAGCTGCCTTGATGGGGCTGCTCACCCTGCTGCGTGAAAGAAAATTGCATGGTTGGGTAGGGTTAACGTTCATCTGGTACGCCACGACATTGATTGTGTTAAATCGCTTGCAGCCAATGTGGGAGCACTACATCTTTTTTGCGTTTTACCCTTTAGTTTTAATCGCTGCTGGGGGTGTTGGTGTGGCGTTGCAGCAGTGGTCAGCTACGAGGGGCGCAGGAAGACGCTCCCAATTTGTTGCCCGTTTGCCTCTCTTGTGGGCTGTTGTTGCTGTTGGTTGGGGCGTTGCAGCAGTGCGTGAGTGGCAAGAATGGCAGCCGCAGCACAAGCAGGCACAGATGTTAGCCGCTGCAACGTTTCCTCAACAAACATTTGTGATTAGCAACAGCCCATTTTTACTT
This sequence comes from Chloroflexota bacterium, assembly GCA_008501785.1. Next base: position 2,681 of record QQUD01000798.1, on the reverse strand, counting down.
TTTACGACAGGTCATCTGGTGCCGCCCACTTTGACCGATACATCGAACAAACGCATTTCTACCGGTTTGCTTACGCCCACAGATGTTCTATTTGCACAGCAGGAGTATGATGTTTCATATTTGCTGTTTGAAGATAAACATTTTCGTAAGCTGCCCATGCTTTACCAGTGGGCAGAAAATGAAGCAAGTCAGTTTGCGGCTTTTGATCAAATTGCGATGTATGAGATGGTGAAACGGCCGTCTCCCATCACGTATCCACTCGATGTTGCTTTTCAACCGGGCATTCAATTACGGGGCTATTCATTGGAACCTGTACAGGCAACAGAATCTGAATTGACGGTAGTCGGAACCTTTTATTGGGAAGGCGTTGAGTCAATCCCCAATGATTATCAAATTTTTGTACATCTGGTTAATGAACATGGAGACCTTGTCGGGCAGCATGATGGACCTCCGGCAGCAGGGCGGTTGCCTACTTCAATATGGAGTCCTGGAATCTTTGTGCCGGACACATTTCAAATTTCGTTGCCCAATAATCTGGGTGAGAGCCGTTATCAATTAATGGTGGGAATGTACTCGTTGCCAGATGTACAGCGTTTGCCTGCATTTTTGAAAGGAGAGCGGATGGAGAATGATGTGGTGCCGATAACGGCCGTTTTGTTACCATAATCATTTTTCTCACTGAGAAAGACAGCACAAACACCGCTTTCTTGACAGGGTAATAGGCGAACGATAGAATTCGCATCGGTATTTTTCAAGAGGTGAAATTTATGCGTGGAAATACAATTCGACGAAACATTCGTACTAACATGGTTTTTATTGGTTTAAGTATTACTTCTATTTTAATAGCAGTAATCTTTTTGATGGCTTTGACAAACGAAGCTTCATCTGAAGCTGACGCTGCTCCCGCCAGTTGGACAGCAGTTGTCGAAGAAGATTTTGAAACTGGATTTTCTGGGTCTTGGAGTCTTGAAGACCTTGATGCTGACACAAATGGCGAATATTACTGGGCAACCAACACTTATACCTACAGCGAGGGCATAAGTAGTGCCTGGGTAGCCGGTGGAGGTACACAAGGTAGTGCATTAGCAGCAGGAACGGATAATTATCCGAGCAATGCTATGTCTGCTATGACATACGGTCCTGTTGATTTGAGCAGCTATGAATTTGCTCGACTTTCCTACGATTATTGGCTTGAAACTGAAGCATCTAATGATTTATTGCAGGTTTTAATCTCGACCGATAATAGCGACTACAGCACTGTTTTGGCGACTTACAGTGGCAGCAGTGGTTGGCAATCAAATACGGTTGATTTGAATGCTTACGCAGGTGAAGCGCAGGTGTGGATTCGTTACTATTTTACCAGTAATGGTAGCAGCGAAGATGTCGGGGCATTTATTGACGATATGCTGCTTGAAGCAACGGATGGAGAATTAACTTATCTGCCGATGTTAAAACTAGACCCGACGCCTACACTAACGCCAACACCAGCTTACTTTTATTTTGATGATTTCAGTGACAATACAAGCGGCTGGCGCAGAAAAGATAATCGAAATGATAAGGATGATTGCTTCCGTTTAGATTATATCGGCACTTTGTATCAAATGGACATTTGTGATGATCGTACCGACGTTAAATCTGGTCCGCCGGTATTCTTGCCCAATGGTGATTATACGATTGAGGTTGAGGCCAGATTCTCTAAAGAAGGTGGTTGGTTGTCTTCATACGGAATCATTTTTGATGGGGAAGATAATCCGAATCCTGATGGCTCAGATCTCGGCAATTACTACATGTTGTGGATCGATTGGGAAGGCAGCAAGCGTTCAAGATATACCATTCTCAATGATAAGAAGGGCAGTCAGGCGCCCTTGTTTGATTGGAAAGATTTTCCCCCTGAATACAATAAAGGGGATGGTAATAAATCATGGAATACATGGCGCATTGAACGGACCGATACGCAGATTATAATTTATGTCAACGACAAACACCTGAGAACAATCAACGAGCCTCGGCCGTATGGGAATCGAACGCTTTTTGGACTCTTTTCCGCTACGTATGAGACGGATGATTTTCAAGCACAGTTTGATGATTACTTGATTACTACGCCAAATAACCAGATATGGTATTCGACGACGGATTATGAAGATTGGGGTTTCCTGGAAAGTGGTGACTTTGATATGGAGGCACTACTTCCGCAAGATAATTGACATAATATTTCCGTAATCATTTATTAGAATTGATATAAACGTGAAACGCATTCGTTATGGTGTGTTTCACGTTTTGTTTTTATGATGAAGCAGATGCGAAAATTCCGTTCTTTGGTTGATCCAGGTTTTTTGGTGATTATCTTGATATGTATGATAGCTGTCTGGCCTTTTATTAGTCATGCCAGCTTGCCAGAGGGAACGGATGCGGAACTGCATATTTTTAGGCTGCATGAGTTGAGTCTGTTGGTGCGGGGTGGGGAGTGGTATCCACGGTGGGCACCGAACTTTTATCACGGATATGGCTACCCTATTTTTAATTTTTATGCGCCGTTGGCGTATTACGTAGGGCTTGGTTTTGAATTGCTGCCCCAATTTGATGCGGTGGCAGGTATTAAAGCTGTTTTTGTGCTGGCAATTTTATTGGCCGGTATCGGGATGTATGGTTTTGTACGGGATAATTGGGGACGGCAGGCTGGA
>QQUD01000495.1 GCA_008501785.1 Chloroflexota bacterium | reverse complement strand
AGAAACCACCTGCTTCGATTCATCAGTAATGGTAATCAGCGGCCAAATGTAGGAATCCCAAGAAAAAATAAATTTAATAAAGGCAGCGCTGATTAACGCTGGCCCAATGTTGGGCAGCATCACATTCCAGTACGCACGAAAATAAGAACAACCATCGATGGTTGCAGCTTCCATCAATTCTTGCGGGAGTTTCTTGAAATGTTGGTAAAACAGAAAAACGAAAAACGCATCCGTCAACCAGGGTATAAAAATGGAGATATAGGTATTCTGTAAACCGAGTTGCTGCATAATTAAAAACAGCGGCACGATCTTCGCTTCAAAAACAATCAACAGCGTAACCAGAATTGCGCCAAAAACAAACCGCCGCCCCGGGAATTCTATCCAGGCCAGCACAAATGCGACCATGCTGCTAACTGTTAACGAGAATATGACGGAGGCAATAGAGACGCCCAATGAATTTAACAGGGGTCGGGAAAAGTCGAGGTCGATAAAGAGTGTTCTAAGATTGTCAGGGGTCGGGTTTAGTGGCACAAAGGTACGCCAGGACAACGGTGAAACATAGCGAAATATCTCTTCGCGGGGCTTAAATGTAGAGCCGATCATCCAAATATAAGGCGTGGCGAAAATGACAACAAGGATCACACCCAAGAGCACATAACCCATTGAACTCCAGCGGATATTTATGCGTGATCGGGATCGGCGACGGGAAATCGTTGCTGTGATTGAGGGGGCTTCTTTTATGCTCATCTTTCACTCTCCCGAGAGGTGCGTAACTGGATAAAGCTAAAGGCGATTAAGATAACGGCCACAAATACAGAAATAGTTGCTGCATAACCCAATCTGTTGTATTGAAAAGCCAGCTCAAATATGTACAAAACGATGACCCGCGTCGCACTGGCAGGGCCGCCATCCGTTAAAACTTTCACCGGCACAAATACTTTGAAAGCAGCAATTGTGCTGGTAATAAGCACAAAAGCAGTCGTCGGCTTGAGCAGGGGCAAGGTCACATGGCGAAAAGATTGCCAGACACTGGCCCCATCAACTTTGCCAGCTTCATAGTAGACACCAGGGATTGTAAGCAGGCCAGCCATGAAAAAAAGCGTGTTCAAGCCAACCTGCTTCCAGATCGTAATAAAAGCGATAGATGGCAAAGCCTGTGTGGCACTGGCCAGAAAGGGTTGTGCCGATAAACCAATTGTGGTTAACATGCTGTTTACCAATCCATTGTCAGGATGCAGCATAAATCCCCACACCGTTGAGGCCACGACCATCGCTGTCACGGCGGGCAGGAGGATGATCGTGCGAATAAAGCCGATACCTCGACCGCCGCGTGTCATGATCAGTGCCAACCCTAAAGCCAAAACCGTTTGCAGCGGTACTTTTAGAAAAAAGAACCAGACTGTGGTCTTCAATGTCTGTAGAAAAATGGGGTCCTGAACTGCCACAACGTAATTTTCAGTCCCTTTCCAAGTGAATTCCCCGGTAAATATCTTGTAGTCCAGGAAACTAATTCGCAGCATCTCAAAAATGGGCCAATAATGAAACAAAATCAGACCAACGAGGGCTGGAAAAGAGAGTAGCAATGCAGACCCGTATCGCTGTCTTTGGGATTTGGTAAGTATCATAGTTTCCTCTCATACCCTGTCTATAAACCGATTGAGCCAACCTTGAGATAGTGGCTCAAAAGCTGCCAACAACTCTATTTGCCTACACAAAAACAGGTTGTAATGCCGCCTTTCGTTCATCGTTGGTGAAGGCTGCATTCAGGGCATCTCTGTTCAAGGCATTGAATAACGAAAAATCAAAGTCCTTTTCTTGCATGAGCAGATTGTATTCATCACTGAGGGTGATGTTTGAGATTCCAGGATCATCTGTGTTGACCGACACGCGAACCCCAGCCTCGATCAGTTTGCGGATAGGGTGGGTCTCGATTGAGGATGCGACACGGGTTTGCAGGTTGCTGGTAACACAAACTTCAAGCAGCACATCGCGCTCGCGCAAAAGGGAAATCACGTTCTCATCTTCAATAGAGCGAATGCCATGTCCAATTCGGGTTGCGTGTAAATCTTCAACCGCCATACGCACTGACTCTGCTGGTGCGGCTTCCCCCGCGTGGACGGTGATGCCGAGACCGGCTTCATAAGCTTGATGGAAAACGGCCGTATATGCTTCCATGCCAATATGCCGAATATCCCCGGCCAAATCCAAAGCTTGCACACCATGCGCTCGGTTGTCCAGAGCAAGCTGCAACATCTCTTCGCCAACCTGCGGCCCAGCAAATTGGGGGACGATAAAAATCTGTTCAACATGAATCTCAACTTGTTGCATCGCCAGCCGGACACCTATAGTCACTGCGTCTACAACATCCTGAACATCCAAGCCAGTAGAGTTTCTTAGAAGATGGGGACTGTAACGCAATTCCAGGTATCTGACGCCATCGTTATATGCATCCATTGTTACTTCTTGTGCAATTCTCATGATGTCTAGCTGCGTTTTTATGGCCGGCAAGATAGTTTTGAACTTGGCAAGAAAGTCGAATAAACTTCGCTCATTACCTGTTACCTGGATAAGCGGTAACAGCTCTTCCAGCGTTGCATTTTTGTAGACGCCGCCATTTTTGCGATACAGGTCGAGTACGGTTGTCGGGCGAATAGCACCTTCTAAATGGCAGTGCAAATCTACTTTGGGCCAACGGTGAACTTCAATGTGTGCAGCCAGTGCATTAACCATCTTCCAATTCTTCCTTGTATAAAATGTCGGGTTGGCGAAAAATCGCCAACCCGACTGAAAATCAAATCTACGATTACTTGTATTGGGCCATTTGAGCTTCTGCTTCGGCGATTGCCGCAGCAACAGTTTCTTCAATGTCTCCACCTAACGCTATGTCGCGCATCATGTTTACAGCAATGACTTTGTTAAAGATGCTGTGCGCTGGGCCGCCCGGTCTGGCAACACCCTGTTCTATCGCTTCATCGAACAAGAAAGCCAGGTATCCATCTCCCTGTAGTTCTGGTATAGCTTCTTGCAGCGACACCCGCCCAGGAAGGATAGGCGTGACACTATGATAATCTAACATCCCTTCCCTGCTTACAAAGTAATCTGTGAACAGTTTAGCTTCCTCGGGATTATCGGTTTTTGCGGCTATGACGGGGGCAAATGAACCAGTATGGGTAAGCGGTGTTTTAAAGTAAGGCGGTGGCATGACACCCCAATTTAAATCAGGGAAATTAGCATTGAGTACGCCGCCAATAACTGGAATCGCCATGTGGGTTACAGCCTTGCCATTACCAAAAGCATCGGGAACTGCATCTCTTGGGGCCATTTCATCGGTGTACAGGCTTTGAAAGAACGCATATGCTTCCATCGCTTCCGGCGTATCGATGTAGCCCGCAACCGTGGAAAAGTCTGGTGAGATGCTATTCCACAGTGGAGACCCAGGTTCCGAATTGCTGCGCACGATTGTCCAGGTGAAGAAAGCTCCGGTGATAGGGGATTGGAAACTTGTTAATCCCCATACCTTTTCGCCTTGCTCTGCTTCTTGTTGCGCCATGACAGCTGCTACATTCTCTTTGTATTCTGGCCAGGTCCAGGCGCTGTCCAATGTTGATGGCACTTCAATACCTGCTGCTTCAAAATAGTCTTTATTGTAATAAAGCGCGAGAGCCGCTTGCTCCCAGGGAGCGCCATACATTTGTCCATCCAGGCTAACCATATCGACCAAATCGGGCATGAAATCTGCCCGGTCTTCTTCGTCAAAAAGGTCGTCAACGGGCATTAAAGCACCATTGAAGGCCAGGTTTTGAATCTCGATGCCATTGGCCAGTGCGACATCTGGTGGGTTATCTCCGGCGTATGCGACTTGCAATGCGCTAATAAATTCAGCAAAGGGTATCGCGTTTACTTCCACTGTTATATTGGGATGTTCAGCTTCAAACGCGGCTACGACAGCGTCAACGGCTCCCTCGCGTCCACTACCAGCAACATACCAAAAATCAATGGTTACTGGTTCTTCTGCGGCAGGTTCTTCTGCTGCAGGCTCTTCCTCGACTGTCGTTTCGGTGTCGGTGGAAACGGCCGTTTCCGGTTCTTGTTGTTCTGTTTCCGCTGGCTCAGGAGCGCCACAAGCGGCAACCAATAAAAGTATCAATATGAATAGGCCCAAAATTCTCAAATTTTTGTTTTTCTTCATTCTATTTTCTCCAACGTACAGAAAGGTAAGGGTAAAATCAAGCTTCTGCAAAAGGGTGTTTTTTTGATAGTTGTTAAAACTCAATTCATTAAAACCTCCTGGTCGGTCCATCTTCATGATGTAGAACGTAAGACGTCCAACCTATTTTGCGCTAAAAAATGGATGACCCATTCAGGTCATCCACAACTTATTATTTGTGACGAAAATTGCGTGTAATGTCGATTTCAATATAGTTTGGATTCAGATAGACCATTGTGTAGGTTAACGGCCGTTCATCCAACGAATCAACCCGCGATTGAATGTGAATAATTGGCTTCCCCGCTTCAAGCTGCAGCTGCTCAGCCACCTCTTGGCTGGCATTAATCGCAGAAATTCGTGAATGCATTTGCAGTTCAGGCATTTCAAGAGAGTCTGAAATAAAATTTAACATCGTGCCATCAAATTGATCCCAGTCAAACTTTGAATGGTCAACTTCAGGAGAAAAATGATCGATTAGAAAAACAGTCGGTAAATCATTTGCTAATAACAAAAATTCAACGCGCAGAACTTCTTGCTCAGGCGCTACTTGCAATGCATCATAAACTTTTGGGGGAGCAATCACGTTTTGTACAGAAAGAAGGCGGAAATCTGACGTATAACCCGCCATTTTGATACGCTGCGGAAATCCCAAAAGCTCGTCTCGCAAAGATTCTTTGATCATAGGTGAACGTTCCACAAATGTACCCACACCATGACGACGATTGATAATCCCTTCGGCTTCAAGGGTAATATATGCTTCTCGAATCGTGTTTCTGCTGACGCCAAGTTCCTTTGACATCTCGGCTTCTGATGGCAGCCTGTCCCCCCGCCCCAGTTGGCTGGTGCTGATGTAATTAAGGAGATAATCTTTTACTCGATTTAGCCTAGTGCTTGTGTCAATAGCCATTTGCTATCCTTCAATAATTTCTTACTGCTTGATCAAGTTAAAATGTTCTCATTGCCGTTGGTAAGTGATCCCATAAGTTCAGATGAACCAAATGCCACCTTCCCCCCTTCCACTCAATCAAGTTTAGACTGGCGTTACAAATCTGGAAGGATATGGCATCTGTTCCAACAATCATCCGCAAAATAGTCGAGATAAGTCCGCCATGCGTAACTGCTAAAACAGAACCGTTGTGAAATTCTGCTGCCGCAACCAGTGTTAGTAATGCAGCTTGGGCTTGCTCCTTAAAAGCAGCATATTCGTTTGTCGGCGTGTATGGTATATGGTTTTGATAAGGAGAAACCACTGTGGGTAATTGAGGTTCAATGTGAAAATCAGTCTCGCGCAATGTTTTGTCAGTAACGGCCGTTGCTCCTAACATTTCAGCAATAGGAACGGCCGTTTGTTGCGCTCGAATCAATGGGCTGACCCGCAAGTGTGCTACATCTACCCGCGTCCCATTGTTTAGAGCTGCATCATTTGCCAGCCAATTAGCAAGGTACTGCGCTTGATTTTGTCCTAATTCAGTGAGTGGACTATCTAATCCTTCCTCGTTTATTGATACTTGCCAGCGTGATTGCCCATGTCGGGATAGATAAATCTTCATAATCTTATTACAGTTGTGTTACGGTGATGTTTTCTTAGTGATGAATGTAATTGGTATGTCGTTAGACGTCCAACCTCTTGCAGGATACAGATTTTTTCCTTACTTGTCAAGTGATCTTTTTGGATATGAATAAATATCTCGACACCTGTTGGCAATAATTCAAATAGTCAGCGCCAAACATTTTCTCCAAATACGCTTCTTCCGTTCGCACCATAATCTGTGCCACGATGCCATAGGCAACTACCCAAAGCAGCGATGAAAGAGAAGGCCAAAGCAGTGCATAGCCAACCACCACCAGCGCGTAGAGAACGATTTGTGGATTGCGGGTCCAACGATAAAACCCTTCCCGGCTAAATCGCTCTTTACCCTGCCCCATTGTGGACCGAAAACCAAGCTGTATCATGGCGGCAATGACGCCTACTACGCCAATGATGATTAGGGAGAGGCCGATTGTGTTGAGTAACGGCCGTTCTTCCAAACCGGGCCACCCAGGCCAACCAACCGGCACAAACAAGTATGAAATATTGGCATGAATCGCAAAAACCAGCGTTTCCAGCGTCACCCCCCAAACCGAAAGTTTGCCACGCGTTAGGTATTCCCGCCTCACAACAAAGCGAAACACGCCAGCAGAAAACAAAACGAAGGCAAGATACACCAGCACATCAATCATTTTCCCTTCCTGTAAGAAAGACGAGTTAACAAAGGTAACGCCAATCTATAACTTCCTATCTGCGTTTATCTGCGAAATCTGCGTCCAAAATTCCTAATTCTTTTATTCGAGAACGACTCTATTAAATGCGCAGTTCAACCACATCCCCATCATGCAAAATATGATCCCGCCCCACCATTTGGCCATCATACACATCTTTGCCCCACACCCGCGCTGCTTTCAATTTCTCCACAAAATCTTTATGCACATGACTTGCAAACTCTTCAACAGTGCCACCCTTTTGCATAACAAACGGCGCACTGCGATCCGGTTCTGCGAATGGTGGTTTGGAATACACGCGAATGATGTCGAGTTGATCAAAAACACGCTGCTGCATTTTCTCCAAATTGCGCCCTGTTTCGGCCGAAATTGGAATCAATGTCCACTCGCCTTCTAGCAGTTGGCAACAAATCTCAAAATCTTCGTCAAACGATTCATCATCATATTTATTAACCAGCACGATCAGGGGAATGTAGTACAAAATTCGCTGTTTGGATGGCTGCGATTGCATCTGCTCAGGCGCAATCCGATTTTCTTGGAGAATCGCGATGGTGTCTTCGATCTGCTCCATCGGGTCTGTTTGCAAATCAACAACCAACAGCAGCAAATCAGCATGACGAACCAGATTCATCAACTCGGGGTCCATGTAATCCCGGTTTAGCGGCGGCGTGTCTACCAACTGGATTTGCACATTGTTGAAGAGCATCATGCCCGGTGTTGGCTCCCAGGTGCTAAAAGGGGATGCCGATATGTCGGGGCTGGCATTGGTTAAGGCAGTCACCAAGGCTGATTTGCCGGTGTTGGGCGGACCAATCACGACAGCTTGCCCGGCCCCTTCTTTCCCCACATGAAAGGCAGAGACCTGGCGACCGCCCCCTTTTTGCTGCTGCGAAGATTCTTTCAGCTTGGAAAGCCGTTTACGCAAATCAGCTCTGAGCTTATCGGTTCCCTTATGTTTGGGAATCAGACTGATGTATTCTTCAAGCGTCGTTATTTTTTCGGAGACAGTTTTGGCATCGCGATACCGTTCTTCGGCATTGGCTGCTTCGGCTGGAAGGTTGGTTGGCATATTACTCTAACTCCTATTCGCAAAGGAGATCACCTATCGACAATGATACTTGTTTACCTCTGACAAGTTGGACAAAAATAACAAGCTCCCCCTAAATAGCTCATTTTCTGGACGCTGCTGCCACATTCTGCACAGGGCTGTCCGACTGCATTTTTGTCCATGAGACGCACATAGTCCCCTCGATTACCAAACAGATCATATTCATCATAGCGCCCACCCTGCTTGATAATGTTTTGCACCATATTACAAATACTATCATAAAGCATACGCCTTTGGTTGATGCTCAAATCTGCAATGTTTTGTTTGGGATTGAGATGGGCACAATACATGATGTCTTGCGCAATCGAATTGCCCAATCCAGGGATGAGTTGATCCTGGGTTAATAATCCCTTGACGCTCCGCTTTTTCCCAGTGGCAACCGTATCTATCAAGTTGGAAAAGTATTCAAACGTAAAGGTAGGCTCAATGGGTGTTGGGCGCATATTTTTGACGTATTCTCGTTCGCACTCTTTTCCACTTTCGTAAAATTCCATAGCGCCCCACATCTGCGTGGTGACTGTGAAAAAGAAGTCATCAGTAAATGTGATGTTGAGATGGAACTTTTTGGGCAGCTTGGCCCCTGGTTGATGATAGAACGCCTTTCCCCCAAATTCACCAAGGACCAGCACATATCCTGGATCGAAGGGGACAAAAAGCCATCTACCTTTTGACCACGCTGCGCCGACTGTTTTTCCTTGTGTTAACTGGCTAAATTCTTCAGGGCTGCGATTGTACCAGACAAATTTGTGGGGGCTGTTGCCTAAACGGCCGTTTCTCACCACCTTCCCCTGCATCACATTATTCATCTGTTTTGCCAAAACCACGCACTCAGGCAGCTCAAACATCATTCACCATCCCACGCACAAAAACAACTGACCATATCGTACCCCAATTTAACACCACTGCGCCATACCAAATGGCAGAAAGTGAAGCATTGATCACCCGCCGCAAATAATCTTGACGTGTCCAGACAGTGCGGTCATACAAACGGCTGACAACCTCCCGTGGAAAAACAAGCAGCAGTATGCCAAAAATGGCATACAAAATGACAAGCAGCAACCAGCCATTTAACCAGCCTGGTTGCAATTCTGGAAGGAAGTTCATGATCTCCTCTTTTTGTCAGGCAGCAACGGCCGTTTCCCCTTCACCAACCTCAAAATAATCGTTCAACCACAGCGCAGTCTCCGTCAGGTCTTCCTGCTCCGCAATCCCTTTCATGAGCGACATACGGCTCACTTCGTCAATATCGACCAGTTTCGTGAGAATCGGATCAAGGCGATGGAATCGTTCATGAATCAATTGTTCACATTGATAATTTGCCAAATTCACACCACCTTCCCACATCATGTAAACCAGCGGCAGCGCGTACCAGTGGCGGCGCAGTGGCTGGAATTGAATCATCCACTTGATCCATCCCCAATCAGCATCTTTGTCAGAGATATAGCGCGGGTTGAGACCGGTTCCCAATGAAAGCAGCACAATATCTTCGAGGTGAATAACGGCCGTATCCAACGCCTGCGTCAACGCACACATGCTGGGATTGTTCGCCACCACAAACCCATCAACATAACCCTGGTAGCTGGGAAAATAGAACGGCGCGGCACTGCTGCGCAAGGCCACATCGACAATAAATTCACATTCATCCGAATCTTCACCCGGATAGTTGTGAAAAAATTTGGCCTTCCACATGCGCGGTTCATCTTCTTTTTCTGGTAAATGATCCAGGTCGAAACTGGTTACGAGCACACGCTTTTGCAAATTTTGCAGCCGGTTCGAACCAAAAAATGTTTTTAGCATCTTCTTCAGGTGCTTGTTGCCATATTTGGCCCCAAAAGCAAAGCCCATGTCCCGCACATTGTCGAGCAGAGAGTCGTGGAAAATGTAACGGCCGTAACGCTCATACAGCCCCCTCACTTCTGCCGGTGTTTTGCCATGTGCCAATGCCAACGCAATAATGGACCCAGTCGATGTGCCCGCAAACAGGTCAATCTGCTCCAGAAAGCCAGGACACTTTTCCTCTAAACGTTCCAACAATAAAATAGTTAAATAACCACGAATCCCCCCACCATCAAGCGATAAAATGCGATAGAAACTCATGTCTAACCCCCTGTTTCTAAACGATCAAGGGGATTGTTTGGTTGTGATTAGGTGAATGATTTTGGC
>QQUD01000056.1 GCA_008501785.1 Chloroflexota bacterium | reverse complement strand
GTTTCTGTAAATTTAATTGCATTGTTGAGCAAATTAATCAGCACCTGACGGAGTTTAACTTTATCTGTGTTGACAAACCTGGGGACATTGGGATCAACATCGAATTGAAGCTGCAATTGCTTTTGCCGAGCCTGATAATGCAGCATATCTTCCAAATAATTCAACATTTGATGCAGATCAAACCTTTCTTTATTAAGCATTGTTCTTCCAGCCTCAATTTTGGAAAGGTCTAGCACATCGTTAATCAAGGTTAACAAATGCTCACCGCTGCGGACAACAATGCCTAGACTTTCTTGATGATCTGTTGAGATGGTTTGACTGCGAGCCATGAGTTGGGCGAATCCGAGAATAGCATTAAGCGGTGTGCGCAGTTCGTGACTCATATTCGCTAAAAATGCACTTTTCGCCTGATTTGCTACATCAGCCTTTTCTTTAGCAATCTCTAGCTGCTGATTAGCTGCAACCAGTTGCGCCGTCCTTTTGTCTACTTGCTGCTCCAGTGATGTAAAAGCTTCTTGTAATTGTGCAGCCATACGGTTAAAGGAACGCGTTAATTCCCCAACTTCATCGGTGCGGGTATCAACTGCAATTTGCTCCCACTGACCAGCCGCCAATGCCTTAGCAGCCGTGTTCATCTGCTCAATAGGCTGTGTCATCCAGCGGGCGGTAAAAATGCCAATGATGAGCGCAATGATGAGGGCGAGGAGGGTGAAAACGGCCGTTTCCCGATTATTCGCCTCAATCCGCCCCATAAAATCCGACTCCGGCACAACAGTTACGATCAACCAATCAATGCCACGTTCATCTCGATAAGGCGCAGCTTGCAAAAAATGGGAGCGTCCTTCAATATCAATTCGGTCTTGCTGCATGGAACGAATCGTTGCAAGATCGTCATTTTGAGCGACAAGGAAAGCTGTTGCCTCCTTAATAAGTGCAGATTCACTGTCCGCAGATTGTAACCGCTCTAATCCTAAGCTATCTTCCCTTTCCTGCAACGGCAAGCTGCCCGTTGAGGACCCCACCAGCAGTCCCGTACTTTCTATCACAAATACCTGTCCCGTTTCACCAACTCGCAGCTCGCTCAGAAATTCGCCAATATGCGCCAGTGAAAGGGCTGATAGCTGCACACCTAACAACTCGCCGTCATCATTGTAAACAGGTAAAACAGCAGAAATGCCCACATTGGATTGGGATGCCCAGACATAGACAGGACTCCAGGCTGCGGATTGAGTGGAAACGGCCGTTTTATACCAAGACCGTCCACGCGCATCATAATCAGGCGTTTCATTTAATAATTCAGTTGGGTTACCCTGCAAATCAATCAGAGAGTGGCGGTACATATTGCCGTCCGCCTGCTCTGCTATCGCACCATCAAACCCCCCATCCACCCGCCGCCCCACAGCAACAAACTCTCCATTCTCTGTGCCCAAACCACAAGTCATCACCGTGGGAAACGCTTGCAGACGCGTCAGCAATTCAGGACGTAATGCACCCAAGTTTTGCAAATTATCTGATTCAGGCCAAATTGCATCGGCATTCAGCCGATTGAGAATATGCGGCATCCCCAAATAATGATCCAGCTCCGCCTCAACCCGTGTGATAATTTCACTTTGCAGTTGTGCCGCCAAATCAGCAACCGTTCGCTGACCATTCAGAAATGAAAAATAACCAACCAAACCACCAATAAAAATAATTTGCACCGCAAATGGGATGATTAACACCATACGCAAGGAAATTTTGCCAATGGGAACAAAAAACTTTTTCATGCAAAGTCTCCTATCAAGAAAATCCCCTCTTGATTAGTTCGAGTTACTACCAATGGCTTATCTTCCCGCTTATTCGCAATCGATTATACCATTTGTGAATTCCAAAAATAAGAGACAATAAAAATTTCTGCCTGTTTCACAAGGTCTTAACACCCTCACCTCGCAATGCAGATCGCTTTCTGCTATACTCAAAATGAGCAATTAAGCGTATCGAAGACGGAGATTTTGCATGAATACACCGCGAATAACAAGATGGTTTGTCTATATATTAATAGGTGTGGCATTGCTTGCTATTTTGTGGAGCTATGGCTCTTCGGCCACCACGCCATCACAAATTTCAATTAGCCAACTGGCTCAAGAAATTAAAGAAAACCAGGTTACAGATATTGTGATAGATGGAAACGGCCGTTCCATAATCATCACCTACGCCAACCCCAACCGCCCTCCTTCTGAATCACAAATTAGCGGTGTTAGCTCCATCGAAGAGATGCTCACCAGCTACGGCATTAACGAATCGGATTACAGTGATGGCTTACCAACAATAACCTATAATGCACCCAGCCAATGGACTGGCTGGCTCAATCTTATAGGCATCTTCTTGCCCGCTGTTTTAATTATAGCCTTCATCTACTTCATTTTCAGGCAAGCACAGGGCAGCAATAATCAAGCCATATCATTCGGCAAAAGCCGCGCCCGCATGTTTACCGGCGACCACCCCACCGTCACATTTGACGATGTAGCCGGCTGCGATGAAGCCAAAGAAGAACTGCACGAAGTCGTCGAGTTTCTCAAAGAACCAGAAAAATTCGTCTCCTTTGGCGCTCGCATTCCCAAAGGGGTCTTACTAGTCGGCAGTCCCGGTACCGGTAAAACATTAATGGCAAAAGCCGTTTCCGGTGAGGCAGGCGTTCCATTCTTCTCCATTGCAGGCTCTGAATTTGTGGAAATGTTTGTCGGTGTGGGCGCCAGCCGAGTAAGAGACCTGTTCGAACAGGCAAAACGGCACAGTCCCTGCATCATCTTTATCGACGAAATTGACGCTGTAGGTCGCCAGCGTGGTGCCGGATTGGGCGGCTCTCACGACGAGCGTGAACAAACGCTCAACCAAATTTTGGTAGAAATGGATGGCTTTGGCACCGACACTCATGTCATTATTCTGGCCGCTACCAACCGGCCCGACATTTTAGACCCGGCCTTGATGCGCCCTGGTCGCTTTGATCGGCGCGTTGTCATCGACCGACCTGATTTCCGAGGGCGAGAAGCTATCTTTAAAGTCCATCTACGAGGTAAGCCGGTTGCTTCAAATCTAAATATAACAATTTTAGCAAAAGCCACCCCGGGATTTGTCGGTGCTGACATTGAAAACACAGTAAACGAGGCTGCCCTGTTAGCTGCAAGGCGCGACCTAAAAAGCATCGGCATGAACGAGTTTCAAGAAGCAATAGAGCGCGTGCAGCTTGGCCCAGAACGCAAAAGCCGCGTGATTACACCAGAAGAGCGCGAAATTATTGCCTATCACGAGGCTGGACATGCGATTGTAAGCCATTACTTACCGGCAGACCGGCCGTTACGCAAAATCACAATCGTGCCACGCGGCATGGGGTTGGGACTCACCTGGTATATGGAAGACGACAACCTGTTGCCTAACAAATCACAATTGCA
The DNA here is from genome assembly GCA_008501785.1 of Chloroflexota bacterium. The sequence goes on along the minus strand of QQUD01000056.1, from coordinate 6,321 downwards.
AGCAAATATCGCCAGCGCTTTAGGAGGACGTGTCGCCGAAGAAATTGTGTTTGGAGAAATCACGGCCGGTGCCAGCAATGATTTGCAAAAAGTCACACAAATTGCGCGACTCATGATCACACAATATGGCATGAGTAAAGATTTAGGCCTGCGTGTGTATGGTCAAAAACAAGAAATGGTCTTTTTAGGCCGCGAAATAAGCGAACAACGAGATTACTCCGATGCCATTGCCGAAAAGATAGATAGTGAAGTGCGTTCGTTAATTGATGACCAATATGAACAAGCAACAAGCATCTTGACAACCCACCGAGACAAACTAGATTTAATTGCCAAGACTTTATTGGATGTAGAAACGCTTGAGGCTGAAGATTTTATTGCATTAATGGAAGGGCGAAAACTGCCATCACCATCGCCTTCATCCTCAGAAAAGCCACCAACACCTTCACAACCGGAAGATGACTCTCAAGCGGCATCAGAATGGAATGCACCACCCGCTCTTGATTTGCCGCCATCGCCGTCACCAGCTTAATAAACAGTTTTTGATTTCAAAACCCCGGTTGGCTATTAGATTATGGCATACATCCGGGGTTTTTTCATGCAAGATTACTTATGTTTGGGAACCTGACAGATATTTTTGCACTTCTAAATGATATTTTACAAGCAGTCATTGTTATTTTTGGCTCGGCTGTTGTTTTATATAACCTGGGGCGTGCCTTCCGTGACCGGGTAACGGCCGCTTTTGTGGCGCTCATCTCATTTGTCCTCATCGCATTTTTCTCAGAACTAATGGCCAGCCGCATCGAGGTTAGTGTCTCAGTAGAAACCTGGCTTCGGTTTCAATGGGTCGGCATTGCCATGGTGCCTGCGGCCCAATTTCACCTTTCCGATGCCCTATTATCAATCACTGGTGCGTTACCCAAACGACGTAAATACATCACCCCCATCACTTATTTCCTCGGACTTGTGTTCTTAGGATTGGTATTATTTACCGATCTAATTATTGATGAATTTATCCAAATTACGCGAGCACCACACCTCAAAGCGGGTCCATTTTTCACACTGTTTGCCTTCTATTTTTGGTTAGTAACCATTGCCAGCATTTACAATGTGTGGCGAGCCAGGCAGCGATGCATCACAAGCACCACCCGCCTACGCATGACAACAACCTTGTTAGCATTTTTAGCTGCACCGCTGGGGGTGTTTCCATACTTGCTGATTAGCGGCGATGCAGCCGATAACGGTGTGCCATTCTGGATTTGGCCGGTCATTATTTTAGGCAATCTGGTTGTTGGATTTATGTTTGGCATTTTGACAGCCCATCTTGCCTATTTCGGCGCAAATTCACCAGATCGTGTGGTGCGCGTGCGGCTTTTCAAGTTTATGGCACGTGTGCCGCTTACCGGCTCAATTGTGCTGCTGATTTACGTATTAGTTAGCCGCAGCTCGCCTATTTTAGGAATGCCAACGGAAACGGCACTTGGTTTTGCAGTTGTAGCCACCATTATGATTGTTGAATGGGCGATTCATGCATATAAACGGCCGTTAGAACGCTGGCTGCAACTCAACGACGACCCCGATGTGCGCCGCATTCAGCAATTGAGCGAACGCCTGCTCACAACAAACGATCTGAAACAACTTCTAGAAAGCATCTTAGCGGCAGCGTGTGAAGCGCTGCGTACCCCCACAGCTTTCGTGGCAGCACTCACGGCCGATGGCCCCAAGCTTGAATCGGTTGTGGGGCCGCTCACTGAATCAACCCCGTTACTGCAAAATGCAGACTTACAGCAAATTGCCCAGGCTGACGGAAATGGGAATGGGCATAAAATTGAGACGCCAGACTTCACGTCTGTCGGAAAATTTATTGTTTGGCAGGAGTATTGGATACGGCCGTTATACAACCGCGAACAAAATCTAATGTTAGGTATTTTCGGTATTCGCAAACGAGCCGAACAGCCAGATTTATCAGCACAAGAAGAAGAAATATTCGAAAGCCTGCTTGTGCAAGCTGCATTTGCTTTAGAAGATCGTATTTTGCAGCAAGAGGTATTTGCAGCTGTTGAAGGCATCTTGCCCCAAATCACAGCCTTGCAAGAGCGGCGCAGTGCAGCCACTTTTGGGGGATTGCCTGTCCTGTCGGAACCCCCACCAGAATCCTCATTAGTTAACGATCCCGAATTTAGCGGTATGGTCCGTGATGCGCTCACACATTATTGGGGCGGACCAAAATTAACCCAAAGTCCGTTGATGCGGCTAGAAATCGTGCAAAAAGCAATGATCACCCATGAAAACAATCCAACGCGTGCGCTGCGCTCAATTTTAGACAGAGCCATTGCCCTGCAAAAACCGGAAGGCGAACGCAAAATGACCACTGCCGAATGGATTTTGTACAATATTTTAGAGCTGAAATTTGTGCAAGGTCTGCGTGTGCGAGATGTAGCCCGACGACTGGCGATGAGCGAATCTGACCTATACCGTAAACAGCGCGTGGCACTTGAAAACGTAGCACACACCATTGCTAAACTAGAACTGTCTGAAAATGACCCTCCCCTGGAAGAAAATTTAGACAGTTAGCAGATTTACAGCAATAGTGGGTCTCCAGACCTTGCCATTGCTATTGGTAGTTTCCCTATGTTTCATTATCAAAATAAACAGCTTTTTTGCGAAAAAGTATCTTTAACCGAGTTAGCTGCTAAGGTTGGCACACCCGCTTATATTTACAGTGAGCAAAGTTTGCAATCCCGTGCAGCTCAATTTCAGCCAAAAACTGCTTCACGGCTGGTTTGTTATGCAACAAAGGCGAATAGTAATCCAACCCTGCTGCGTTTGTTGCAACATGCGGGATTGGGTGCTGATGTCACCAGCGGAGGCGAGTTGTTTTTGGCACGCCATGCTGGTTTTGCTCCGGAGAAAATTATTTTTTCTGGCGTAGGGAAAACCGACGGAGAGATTGTGGCGGCGCTTGATGCGGATATCAAAGCTTTGCACGTAGAATCCGCAGCCGAACTGGCACGCATTCAGCATATTGCCGCTGGCCGACAGCAGATAGCCCGCATTGGCATTCGCATCAATCCCAATATTGATGCCCAAACGCATCCATACATCAGCACCGGCCAAAAACGACACAAATTTGGTGTGGACCCAGAAACGGCCGTTTCCCTTTTCCACACCGCCGCCCAACACCCCTGGCTAGAACCCGTCGGCGCAGCCACCCATATCGGTTCCCAAATCACATCACTCGCTCCTTATCAAGAATCCACGACATTTTTGCTTGATTTTGCGGAAAAAATAGCGGCTGATGGCATTCGATTGCACTATCTGGATGTCGGAGGGGGGTTGGGGATTGATTATGAATCAGAACCCATGCCAGCGATTGATGCATGGGTAACGGCCGTTTCCACCCCCATCAATGCCGCCGGGTACAACGTCGTGCTTGAACCAGGTCGCTCCATTATGGGGCCTACTGGCATTTTGCTCACCCAAGTCATCTACACAAAAAGTTCGTCTGCGCGAAATTTTGCCATTGTCGATGCGGGCATGAATGATTTGTTGAGGCCAACGCTGTACAAAGCCCATCATCCAATCTTACCAATCAACAAACCCAGGCCGGACATTCCCACAACACTTTATGACATTGTGGGACCAGTTTGTGAATCTAGTGACTGGCTGGCAAAAGCGCAGTCGTTTCCTCCACTCAAATCGGGCGACCTGCTGGCTGTCACCCACGCCGGTGCGTATGGCTTTGCGATGAGTTCGAACTATAATGGCCGTTTGCGCCCCCCCGAACTGCTAATCAACAATGACCAATACCAAATCATCCGCCAACGCCAAACCTTTGAATCTTTGTTGGATGGCTGTTAAATCTCTAATAGCAACAACGGATAAGAATCACGTCAAGCACTCAGGTGCATCAACTTTCGCGTTTGAACTGTCGCAAATTTATTTGCATCTTGCCATACTCTTTTTAACCATTGAAACAAGGAAACATCATGAAACGCACATTCCTAAAATTTTTTGTTATCGCTGGTTTGCTTGGCTTTTTTACCACTTCAATTGCACTCAATCTCTTCCTCGCTGAACGCGCCCACGCTTACTACCTGGCGCTCAATGCTTCACACCTGGACCCACTCGGTCTGAACGTTTATCCAACCACCCCGCAGCCGGGAATTGCCAAACAAAATGAAAAACTTGTCGTTTTTTATGGTGATTCCCGCGCTGCTCAGTGGCCTGATCCTGCGGACATGCCAGGGTATATTTTCGTTAATCGCGGAATTGGCAACCAGACAAGTGCGCAGGTGCAACAGCGTTTTGAAGCTCATATTCGGCCGTTACAACCCGACATCCTCATCCTCCAGGTCTGCATCAACGATTTAAAAACAATCCCACTCTTCACAGACAATAAGGCAACCATCGTAAACAACTGCAAAAACAACATTGAAACCATTGTTTCCGAAGCAGCTAAATTAGACGGCATCGTTATCGTGTCCACGATATTCCCAAACGGCAAGGTTCATTGGGCAAGACGGCCGTTTTGGTCCCCTGAAATCGAAACAGCCATCCTCGAAGTCAACACATTCATCCACACTTTGGCTGGCGAAAATGTGATTGTGTTTGATAGTTATGCACGATTGGTGGGTGAAAACGGCCGTGTACTCCCTGCCTTCAAACACGATACACTGCACCTCAACGATGCAGGATACAACCACCTAAACCAATCTCTCAAACAAATATTAGAATCAAACAATTCGTAAGTTTCCTCACATTTCTATGACAACAACGGATTAGAGTAAACAACAGATTAGGAAGGGGGAACCGTTCAGTCCCAGAGGTACGACCCACTTTCAAACGGTATTGTTATAGCGTATTACTCTGGAAAAGTGCGCCGCACCTGAACGCTTACGGAAAGGAAAAAAATCTATTTATTACTCAAATCTGTTGTTGTTCTCAGATTGAGCTTAGAAATGGAATGAGGAACGGCCGTTACATTGGCGCAGCAATGCTTTCAGCTATAATCCGGCACGGTAAGGGCAACAATTTATGATCGGAAAAAGAGGATTCATAACACTAATTTTGATATTCATGATGGGAGTGGGTTTAGCTGCTTCACCATTTGTCTTACGAGCGATTCCCCCACGGTATGCAGCCCGCTACCTACCTCAAGTTTTACAAGATTTTGTATCGCCCAAAACTGAATCTTCCATCCTACCAACCGTTGCCAAACCGGCTGATGTCAGCTTTTTACTGGCTCAGGTTGAACCACCACCTACCGCAACACCCAACTTACCGCCAGCCACATTTACACCGGTCCCGGTAGCAGGAATGGAAAGAGAAACGGCCGTTCCTGACACCCCCACACCACTCCCACCAACGCCAACACACACACCAGTTCCCATCCCTGCTACGGCTCGACTAGAAGGATTCCAGCACCACTTTCAAGATTGGAACAATTGTGGACCCGCCACAATGGCTATGACGATGAGCTATTTCGGGATGAACCTCACCCAATTTGACACGGCCGCCGTCCTCAAGCCAGACCCCGAAGACCGCAACGTCAGCCCACCTGAAATGGCAGCCTTTGTAGAAGAACAAACCCCTTATTCAGCCATTAATCGGGTGAATGGTTCTCTTGAAACAGTCAAGCAACTGATTGCAGCAGGCGTCCCTGTCATTTTAGAAATTGGCATTGAGCCACCTGGAGAATTCCAATGGATGGGGTGGTATGGTCACTATTTGCTGGTAGTCGCATACGACGATGCGGCCGCACAATTTTGGGTATATGACTCATGGTTTGGCACCAGCCTTGTGCCGGGGGAAAATGCGGATAAAAACGGCCGTACTCTCTCCTACGAAGAAGTTGGAATCTACTGGCCCCACTTCAACAACAACTACATCGCTGTGTTTCAGCCCGAACAGGCTGCCAGCGTCGCCAACATCATCGGTGCAGACATAGATGAACAGGTAATGTGGCAAAACAACCTGACGATTAACCAACAAAATGCCGCCGCCGAGCCCGAAAATGCATTTTTCTGGTTTAATCTAGGCACAGCACTCAATGCACTAAATCGTTACGATGAAGCCGCCACCGCATTTGATCAGGCCCGCGCAATTGGTTTACCCTGGCGCATGTTGTGGTATCAATTCGGTCCATATGAGGCTTATTATCAAGTTGGCAGGTACGAAGAAGTGATTTTATTGGCCGAAGTGACCTTAAAAGACCGGCCTTATTTTGAAGAATCTTTTTTTTACAAATGAATTGCGCAAGCTGCACTTGGCGCTACCACAGATGCCAGAAAGAATCTCGAAAACGCAGCCAAGTTTAATCCC